>JAENIX010000239.1 GCA_016844415.1 Actinomycetota bacterium
ACCTGGAAGGCCTCCGAGGCGGCCCCGTATTTTTTCCGCTCCGCATGTTTTTCCCCGCGCGCGAGCAGATCGGCGTCGGTGAGCCCCGCCTGTCTGGAGAGTTTTTCGGAGCATCCGGTGGAAAAAAGGAGAATCAAGGCCGCCCCGGCGGCGAGAAAAAGGCGCGTTCTCCACATCTCGAAACCGTAATATAGCCATCCCGTAATGTCAATGCCGCCATGCTGCCATGGCCCGCTTTGACAGGCGGCGGGCGGAAGGAAAGGGCCCGGACGGGTCTCCCCCGACACCAGCCACGGATGGGTGTTTATTGTCGAGGGTACGGCAGGAGAAGATCCCTGTAAGGCGGAGGCGCTTCGGGGGACATCCCTGGTTCCACCCCGGGGCACAGGTAAGGAGTGTCCTCCCGCTGCTGGATGGTGTGTCCCCTGCCCACAACCCACAAGCACGGTTATATCCCCAGGTAGGCTTCCTTGACGTGCGGGGCGGCCATCAGGTCGTTCCCCATCACGGGTCAGGTCCTGAGCGTCAACAGCGGCCAGAATATGATCGGATAATGTCCCTGTCCGAAAACTTCGATTGACCCTTCATTCTTCCTTCGGATATCTTGATTCAGTCTTCCGACAAGATGCACCCCGGCCCTGCGAGGGCCGCAAACGTCATCCTACGATCCACAACTAAGGGGGGAAAGATGAAGAAGACAACGTTTTTTGCCTTGATCCTGTCGGCAGCATTTTTCTGCGTCGCAACCGGCTTCGCGGCGGATCTCCCGCAGAAGATCGTCATCGGGAATCCGGAGGCCCTTTCGGGCACCCATGCGAAGGCCGGCGAGCAGGCCATCGGAGGAGTCAAGGCCATCATCAAGTGGGTCAACACCGTCAACGGCGGAGTGATGGTGGGGGGGAAGAAACTGCCCCTCGAATACAAGTACTACGACTGCGAGTCGAAGAAGGAGGCGGTCACGAGCCTCCTGGAGCGCCTCATCACCTCCGACAAGGTGCACTTCATATTGGCGCCTTACAGCAGCCCCCTGACCCTTGCCGGCGCCCCGGTGGCGGAGAAGTACGGCATCCTCTACATGGACCATGGGGGGGCCTCCGACAAGATCTTCACGCAGGGGTTCCGGTACGTCGTCCAGACAATCGGGCCCGGCTCGCACTATCACGTGGGGACGCTGGACATGCTCAAGAAGAAAGACCCGGCGGCCAAGAGGCTGGCGCTGGCCTACAAGGACGACGAGTTCGCACGGTCCGTCATGGAGGGCGCCGAGGCCCACGCGAAGAAACTTGGGTATGAGATCGTCTTCAAGAGGACCTATCCTGCAACCGTCAACGACCTGACCCCGCTCCTCTCCGACCTGAAGGCCTCAAAACCGGACATCGTCATCGGAGGCGGCCACCTGGCCGACGGGCAGCTCTTCACGCAACAGATGGACGACCTCGGGATCAACCCCAAGGCGCTCTCGCTGGTCGCGGCGGTGACCATTCCTGCCTTCCAGAGCGCGCTCAAGGGGAAGGCCGATGGTGTCATGGGTCCTTCCCACTGGGAGTACGGCGTGACCTTCTCGAAGGAGAAGGCCCAGAAGGCGGGCCAGACCTGGATCGGCCCGAGCCAGGACGAGTTCGTGAAGTTGTTCAAGGACGCGATCGGCAGGGACCTCAGGCCGGAGTACCACGCCGCCGAGGCGGGAGCGGCGGTGCTGTCGCTCGTCCTGGCCGTCGAGAAGGCCAACTCGCTGGATTCCGACAAGGTCCGCGCCGCCATGGGCGATCTGAAGTTCACTTCATTCTACGGCGGGTGGGCCATCGACAAGACCGGCAAACAGGTGGGCCACGACATGATCGACGCGCAGTGGCAGAAAGGCAATCTCGTGATCGTGGGACCGGAAGCGGCCTCAACCGGCGCCCTTCTCTATCCGAAGCCGGCCATCAAGTAAAGGGGGGGACGTTCTTCCCGGACAGGGGAGCGGAAAGAGGGGGGAGGCATGATCCTCGAACAACTTGCGGGAAACCTCTTCCAGGGAGTCGTGCTGGGGACCGTGTACGGCATGGCCACCATGGGGCTTTCCCTCATCTTCGGCGTGCTCAAGGTGGTGAACGTGGGACACGGCGCCTTCATCATGGTCGGGGCGTTCACGTCTTTCGCGGTCTTTGAGTACCTGGGCCTATCGCCGGTCTTCGCGATCCCCGTCGCTTTCGGGATCGGGATGGCGCTTGGCATGATCTTCTACTACTCATCCATCCGCCGGCTCCTCAAGGGTCCCGAGCTCGCTTCGCTTCTGGCCACCTTTTCCTTCGGGGTCATACTGGAGGAAGGGATCAAGTTCCTCTTCACCTCCGACTTCCGCGGGTTCAACTGGGACCTGGGCAAGATCGACATGGGGTTCACGGTCCTGCCCTACGCCAAGGTGGCCGCCTGCCTGGGCAGCGTCACCATAGCGGTGCTGCTGTACCTCTGGTTCAACAAGACGAGGGCCGGGATGGCGATGCGAAGCGTCGTCGAGGACGGCGTGGGGGCCAGGGTGT
>JAENIX010000036.1 GCA_016844415.1 Actinomycetota bacterium
GATACGAGGAGGGTGACGACCGCCCCGGAGCTCTGCAGCAGCGCGGTCCCGGCGACTCCCGCGCCGAATCCCCCGAGGCGGCTGCGGCCCGGCGAGGACCACCACCCCTTCATGCGCGTGCCGAAGGCGAGCTCGAACCCTTGCCCTGTGATGCGGACGCTATACAGGAGAAGGAAGGCCCCCCCAACCACCTGCAGAAAAAGGTTGTCCATCATGGAAGGGGGAAGGTCAGAATAGCGCTTCGGCGAAGGCCGAAGCATCGAAAGGACGCAGGTCTTCGACGGACTCGCCGACGCCGATGAACCGGACCGGGGCATCTATTTCCCGGGTGACGGAGAGCACCACTCCGCCCTTCGCGGTGCCGTCGAGCTTCGTGAGGACGAGCCCCGTCACCCCGGTGAACTCCCGGAAGGCCTTCGCCTGAGCGATCGCGTTGCGCCCGTTGGTGGCGTCGAGCACGAGCAGCACCTCGTGCGGCGCTCCCGGCATTTCCCTTCCGATGACCCGGACCACCTTACGCATCTCCTCCATGAGGTGGGACTTCGTGTGGAGCCGCCCCGCGGTGTCGACAAGGACCGCGTGGGACCCCCTGGCCTTCGCGGCCCTGATGGCGTCGTATGCGACCGCGGAGGAATCGGAGCCCTCCTTGTGCTGCACGAAATCGGAGCCTGTCCGTTCCGCCCAGATCTTGAGTTGCCCGATTGCCGCAGCACGGAAAGTGTCGCCCGCCGCCAGCAGGGCGGGATGCCCCTGTTCCTTCAGCCAATGCGCGACTTTCCCGATTGTCGTCGTCTTCCCGACGCCGTTCACGCCGACGACAAGTATTACGACGGGGTACGGGGGCCTTACATCGAGGGGAACCATCCTGGGAGCGAGCGTCTCCGTAATCATCGCGCGCAGCGCCGCCCGTAGCGCCTCCGTGTCAGGGAGCTCCCCGCGGCGCCACTTCTCCCGCAGAGCCTCCACATATTCCCTGGCGAGCGGCGCCCCCGCATCCGCCAGTATTAGCGCCTCCTCCAGCCCGGTCAGGACCGCCTCGTCAACCGGGCCTATACCGCGCGCGACCGCCTCCACGTTCATGAGGAGCAGCTCGCGTGTCTTTGACAATCCCGCCTTGAGGCGGGAGAGGAAGGAATCCGATGATACCGTCACGCGTTGAATTTCACTGAGACGACTTTGGAAATTCCCGGTTTTTCCATCGTGATCCCGTAGAGGTTGTCGGCCAGCTCCATCGTCCTCTTGTTGTGGGTGATGAGCAGGAACTGGTAGCGGCCCGACATCTCTCTGACAAGGGCGTTGAATCGGTCGATGTTGGCGTCGTCGAGAGCGGCGTCCGCCTCGTCCAGCAGGCAGAAGGGCGACGGCTTGACGAGGAAGATCGAGAATATGAGACAAGCGGCGGCGAGCGATTTTTCCCCGCCGGACAGGGAAGCCAGCGGCAGCAGCTTCTTACCCGGAAGCTGGACGACGAGCTCCACTCCGGTTTCAAGCAGGTTGTCCTCGTCGACCATCGCGAGGAATGCCCGCCCGCCCATGAACAGCTTCGGGAACACTTCCAAGAGCTTTTCGTTGATTTTGCCGAAAGTGTCGGAGAAACGCTCCCGGGTGGTACGGTTTATCCGCTGGATCGCCTTGGCGAGGTCATCGAGGGACCTTTCGAGGTCTTCGTTCTGACCGGCCAGGAATGCGTGCCTCTCGGATTGTTCCCTGTACTCGTCGATCGAGGCGAGGTTCACTTCCCCGATCGAGGTCATCCGTTCCCTGATCTCCCCGGCGCGCGCCTCCCACCCGGCCATTTCCGCCTCTTCCGCCTCCGCTTCAGGCATGGGGAGATCCGCCGGGTGCGCCTCGTACCGCTGGTACGTGAGCATGTCGAGGTTAGACAGGTCTCCGTCGATCCTCTGGACGGCCAGGCGCAGATCGGAGAGCCGGTCGGCCGCTTCCTGCTCCTGGCGGCGGATCCCTTTTCCCACGCTTTCCAGGGAATCGATGTGCGCCGAGGCGGCCGCCTTCTCCTCGAGGAGACGGTCGATCGTTTCCTGCTGCCGCGACAGCTCCGCCGCGCCTTCCTCGACGGCCGCGCGTCCCGATTCGATCGCTACCTCCAGGGCTCCAAGCCTCTCCTCGTAGGATGCCTTTCTCCGGATCCACTCCGCGGAAAGAGCGCTTTTCTCCGTGATCGCCTGCGATAGCCCCTCGAGCGCCTTTCGCTCGGCATCGTCCTTTCCGGACAGCTCGGCCAGCTCGATCTCGGCCGCGTGTGACACTTTCCGGGCCTCCTCGGCCGCAATGCGCTTTTCCTCGAGCGTGGCGATGAGCCGCCGGACGCGGTCCTCCTCTTCGCCCTTGGCCTGCTCCGAGAGCTGCGCCGCCTCCTGCGATACACGATACTCGTCGTGGATCCGCGCAAGCCCCGCCTTCTGATAATCCCGCTCCTGAACGAGCCCTTCGAGCTTCTCCGCCGCCTGGGAGCGCGCGGCTTCGAGCCTTGTCCGCGACTGCTCGACCTGCCGCAAACCGCCCGTGCATTCCTCGCGAAGTCGGAACGCTTCGTTCTTCCGCTCTTCGAGATCGGCCTTCCTCCGCCGTGTTTCCTCCTCGTCCGCCTTGAGGCTCGCCGCCTCCCCGGCAAGACCCGCGATCTCCTTTTCCAGTTCGCGAATCTCGCGCTTGACCGCAAGGATACCCGACCCGCTATCGGCAAGCGAGCCGCCGACCAGCGCTCCTTCCGCGGTCACCATGTCCCCGTCCAGGGTGACGTAGGTGTTCCAGACGCCGTTGCGGTTCCACAGGCGCAGGGCGCAATCCATGTCACGGACCAGCAGCGTTCCCCCGAGCAGGCCCCGCACGAGATCGCGGCATTCGGAGGGGACCCTCACTATATCCGTCAGCGGGGCAATCACCCCTTCCTCTCCCGCATACGACTGCACATCCTCGCGCGTGCGAAGGGACACGGGCACGAACGTCCCCCGCCCTTCGCAGCTCTCCTTCAGGTAACGGAGAGCGGAAAGGCCTTCGTGCTGGTCACGGACGACGATCGACTGCATCCGCTCGCCGAGCACCGCCTCGACCGCTTTCTCGAATGAAGCGTCCGTCTCCACAAGATCACCGATGACGCCGAAGATCCCGTGGTCGCCTTCCGCGTCGCCTCCGTTTCCACGGCCGTTGAAATGCCGCAGGACGGCGCGCACACCGGACGTGGCCCAATCCTTCCGCTCATACAGGCGGGACAGCGTTTCAAGCCGCGAAGAAGACGCCTGAAGGCGGCCTTCCGCCTCGCCCCTCTCCTTCACGACCTCGTCCGTGCGCACGACCGCCTTCGCAAGGAGTTCGCCCGTCTCTTCCCAGGACCGCTCGGCGAAAGCCAGCGCCTCCCGTGAGGACGTCTCCGCCGCGGACGCTTCGGCAAAATCCTTTTGCGCCTTCTCCGCCTCCGTCACGGCATACCCGACCTGGTCCTCGAGCCGGGAAAGCTTTCGCTCGTTGTCGTCGATGGTCCGCTGGTACGACCCCGCACTGGAAATGGCGGTGGAATGGAGATTCACGCGAACCATAAGATCGTATTTTGCGCGGTCCGACAGATCCCTGTGTTGCCGGTATTCGCCGTCCGCCCCATCGGCATCCTTGCCAAGTTCCGCAAACCGGGCACGGGCCGCCTCGACGACTTCGCGCCTGCGCGTTTCGGCCTCCCGCGCCTCCTGGAGCCTCCGGGAAATGTCCGTGATCTCCCTGTCGATCCCGGAGGCGAGCGTCGCCGCTTCCTCGATCAGGCCGCGCAGATCGCCGGCCTGCCGCACGTTCGCTTTCCACTCCTCCTCGCGGCGCGCGACCTCCTCCTTCAAGGCTCCGTGAGTCATCCCCATGTCACGCACTGCGCTCTCCGCCTCGGCGTGGCGCAACCGCCGGGACTCCACCTCCGACTCGAGCCGGGACAGCTCCGCCCGGAGAAAGAGGAGTGAATCCTCCAGCGCGGAAAGTTCCGCGCCTCCCGATGCCCGCATCATCGACAGCTCGCGGAACCTCCTCGCCGCTATCCGCAGGTCCAGGCCGCGCAGCTCCTCCTTCAGCGCCTTGTATTTTTCCGCCTTCCGGACCTGCCGGTCGAGGCTCCCGATCTGCCGCTTCACCTCTTCGAGGATGTCCCGCACGCGCGCGAGGTTCTGTCGCGTGCTCTCCATTTTCCTTTCCGCTTCCTTCCTGCGTACGCGGAACTTGGCCACCCCGGCCGCTTCCTCGACGATCAACCTCTTCTCGTCGGGTTTGGCGTTGACGATCGTGGATATCCTGCCCTGCTCGATGATCGCGTACCCGCGCGCGCCAGCGCCGGTGTCCAGGAAGAGCTCCGCGATGTCCTTCAGGCGGCATGGGATCCGGTTGATGAAGAACTCGCTCTCACCGTTCCGGAATGTCCTCCGGGTCACCTGGATCTCGGCATACGTCTCGTAGCCGGGAGGACCGCCGCCCTCCTCGTTCGCGAATGTAAGCGAAACTTCCGCCATCCCGAGCGGCCCTGCCGCATCGGATCCCGCGAAAATGACATCTTCCAGTGCCTTGCTTCGCAGGTAGGTGGGCGCATGTTCTCCAAGCACCCAGCGGACGGCATCTACGATGTTGGACTTTCCGCAGCCGTTCGGACCAACGATCGCGGTTATCCCATCGGAAAATTCGAAAATAGTCTTGTCGTAGAAGGATTTAAAGCCGAATAGTTCGAGTTTCTTGAGTTTCATCGCTTCCTTGCTGACGCCGGAGGGTAATTTACCCCAATTTCCTCAACATAATGTATACGTTCCCCCCTTTTGACGCAATATATTGTGTATCCGGGGAAATGTAAAGGTAAAAAAAACGGCGGCCCCCGAGGGAGGCCGCCTGGCAAATCAGGAGGAATAATTACTGTTTCTTGGGCAGCTTTGCCGCTTCCCTCTCTCTCAACACCGCCTGCGCCGCCGAAAGCCTCGCGATGGGAACGCGGTACGGTGAGCAGGAAACATAATCCAGCCCCACCCTGTGGCAGAAATCCACCGACTTCGGATCCCCGCCGTGCTCGCCGCAGATTCCCACCTTCAGGCCTGGACGCGCCGCGCGTCCCTTTTCCACACCCATCCGCACTAGCTGCCCGACGCCCGTCTGGTCGAGGGTCGCGAAAACGTCAGCCTCTAGGATGTTCTCCGGGCGTTTCTGATATGTAATTTTGCACGATGCGCAGGAAAGGTCCTTCTCCAGCTTGGTGCCGCAACGGGTGCAGAGTTCCGAACGGGCCATGTAGTACTGGATGAATTTCCCGGAGTCGTCCCGGGAGAATCCGAAAGTCGTCTGGGTCAGGTCGTTCGTTCCGAAAGAGAAGAACTCCGCCTCCAGCGCGATCTCGTCGGCGGTCACCGCCGCGCGGGGCAGCTCGATCATTGTCCCCACCGTATAGGGGATCTGCCGCTTGTAGCGCTTCATCGTCTCCTCGGCGACGCCGACGATCAGCTCCTTCTGCGCCCTCATCTCCTGGACCATGCTGACCAGCGGGATCATCACCTCGGGCTGCACACGGATACCTTCCTTCGTCACCTCGCAGGCCGCCTCGAAAATGGCCCGCGCCTGCATGCGGCTGATCTCCGGGTAAAGGATGCCCAGGCGGCAGCCACGCAGTCCCAGCATGGGGTTGAACTCGTGGAGCTCCTCCACGCGTTCGAGGAGCCTCCGCTTTTCTTCGATGATCGTCCGGTCCGCCCGGACGAGGTCGAGCTTCGTGACCTCGACCATCAGGTCCTCGCGTTTCGGCAGGAACTCGTGGAGCGGCGGGTCCAGGAGCCGGATGGTCACAGGATATCCCTTCATTTCCCTGTACAGCCCCTTGAAGTCCTCGCGCTGGAGGGGCAGCAGTTTCGTAAGCGCCGCCTCTCGCTCTTCCCCCGTGCGGGCGAGGATCATCTCCCGCATCAGCGGAATCCGGTCCTCGGCGAAGAACATGTGCTCGGTGCGGCACAGCCCGATTCCCTGGGCTCCGAACTCCCGCGCTATGCGGGCGTCGCGCGGCGTGTCCGCGTTGGCCCGGACTTTCAGGCGCCTGATTCCGTCCGCCCACGACATCAGCGTTCCGAAGGAACCGGTCATCTTGGGTGCGATAAGCGGCACCTGCCCCAGGATGACCTCGCCGGTGCTGCCGTTCAGCGAGATGAATTCCCCCTCGCGGATCATGCGGCTTCCCACCATGAAGCGGCGGGTCCCCTCGTCCACGTCGATCGCCTCGCAGCCGGCGACGCAGGTCTTTCCCATCTGGCGGGCCACCACGGCGGCATGAGAGGTCATGCCGCCCTTGGCGGTGAGAATCCCCCGCGCCACGTCCATCCCGTGGATGTCGTCGGGACTCGTTTCCTTGCGGACCAGGATCACAGCCTTCCCTTCCATGGCCCATTCCACCGCGCGATCTGCGTGGAAAACGACCGCCCCGGTCGCCGCGCCGGGAGAAGCGGGGAGACCCTTCGCTATGACCTCCACTTTCGCCTTGGGATCGATCACTGGATGCAGGAGCTGGTCGATCTGCTGCGGATCCAGACGCATCACCGCCTCTTCCCGCGTTATGAGCTTCTCGCTGACCATGTCCACTGCGATCTTGACCGCCGCCGTCGCCGTCCGCTTCCCGTTCCGCGTCTGCAGCATGTAAAGTTTGTCGCTCTCGACGGTGAACTCGAAGTCCTGGACGTCCTTGTAATGCTTCTCGAGCTTTCCGGTGATCTTCACGAGCTGCCCGAAAACCTTGGGCATCTCCTTTTTCAAGGCGGTGATCGGCTTCGGCGTCCTGATGCCCGCCACCACGTCCTCGCCTTGGGCGTTGATCAGGTATTCCCCGTAGAATTCATTCGCGCCCGTCGCGGGGTTCCGCGTGAAGCCGACGCCCGTGGCGCAGTCGTCGCCCATGTTGCCGAACACCATGGCCTGCACGTTGACGGCGGTGCCTATGTCGTCAGGGATGCCGTTCGCCTTCCGGTAGTATTTCGCGCGGTCGTTGTTCCAGGACTTGAAGACCGCGTCCCGCGCCAGTGTCAGCTGCGCCGCCGGATCCTGGGGGAACTCCTTCCGCAGGCGCCCCTTGACCAGCGCCTTGAACTTTCCGCAGAGATCCTTAAGGTCCGCGGCCGTCAGATCGACGTCGCTGGATACGGACCGCTCCTTCTTCTTATGGTCGAAGACTACCTCGAAATGCTCCTTGTCGATCCCCAGTACGACACCCGAGAACATCATCAGGAAGCGGCGATATGAGTCGTAGGCGAACCGCGGGTTCTTCGATTTCTGCGCAATCCCTTCGACGCTCTTGTCGTTCAGACCGA
>JAENIX010000240.1 GCA_016844415.1 Actinomycetota bacterium
CCGATCTCCTTGCCCGGCTTGTACCCGGCCTTCACGATGGCCTCAAGGATCACCTCGATCGCCTCGGCGTTCGACTTGAGGAGCGGTGCGAACCCGCCCTCGTCCCCCACGTTCGTGTTGAGTCCCTTCCCCTTCAGCACTTTTTTAAGGTTATGGAACGTCTCCGCGCCCATCCGGAGCGCCTCGGCGAACGACGTCGCCCCCACCGGCATGATCATGAACTCCTGGATGTCCAGGTTGTTGTCCGCGTGGGATCCGCCGTTGAGGATGTTCATGTGCGGCACGGGAAGCGTCCGCCCGCCGACGCCGCCCAGGTACTGGTACAGCGGCAGCCCGCAGGCCTCCGCCGCCGCTCTCGCCGCGGCCATCGAAACGCCAAGGATTGCGTTTGCGCCTAACTTTCCCTTGTTGTCGGTGCCGTCCAGCTCTATAAGCGCCTTGTCCAGGTTCGCCTGCTCGGTGGCGTCGAACCCGAGAATCTTCGGGGCGATCTCCTTGTTCACGTTGCGGACCGCCTTCAGGACCCCCTTGCCCATGTACCGCTTCGGGTCGCCGTCCCGAAGCTCCACCGCCTCCCGCGTGCCCGTCGACGCTCCCGAGGGGACGATCGCGCGCCCCTCCGCCCCTGACTCGAGGCGGACCTCGACCTCCACGGTGGGGTTCCCCCGCGAGTCCAGCACCTGCCTTCCGTGCACATCGATGATCGTCGTCATCTCTTATGTCCCTCCATTGGAATGATCCCGCTACCGACCACAATTCCCCTGCGGGACGCCGCGGTCATCATCCCCCGCGGCGTTACGGGTGGATGAATTCCTTCCCCCCCATGCGTACGCTGAAGACCGGGCATGGCGCGTTTCGGACCACCTTCTCGGCTGTGCTGCCGAAGATCACGTGCTCCACGCCCGTGCGGCCGTGCGTTCCTATCACCACCAGGCCGGCCCGGCACTCCCGGGCCTTCCTTATTATTTCCCGGTAGGGGACCCCGGAGGCCAGAATCGTTTCGATGTCCGAAAAACCGGAGAAGTGGGCCGCGAGAAACGCGTCCATGTTCTCCCGCGCGAACCGCTCCATGCGGCCGCGCAGCATCTCCAGGGGGACGTCCCCGCGAAACATCGGGTCGAGGGCGGCGGGCTCGTCGAGTACGTGGAGAACCGTGATACGGGAGCCGAACCGCTCAGCCAGAAGCCGCGCGACCTTCGCCGCTTCCGCGGAGCAATCCGAAAAATCGGTGGGAAGCAGGATTTTGGAGAACATGGTGACACCTCCTGGCGGCCGCCCCAACGAAAACCGGGACGGTCCTGAGAACCCAAGAACCGGGACGTTCCTAAGAACTCCGCATCAACGAAAAGCCGGTCCTTGGGGTACGGTCAAATAACACCTTATAGCGATTTCAACTTATTAGGGCTGTACTTGTACTAAAACCAGGTCCATTCCCGTTCGGAGTTCTTAGGAACGTCCCGGTTCTTGGGTTCTCAGGACCGTCCCTACGCCTGCCGCTTGGAAAACCAGAAGCATCGGCGGCGTACTTCCGTCATCAAATGCACCTGAAAGTAAAAATCCCCGGCCACCTGCGACGCGCGGCCGGGGAATCGGTTATTCGGTTCGCGGGAACCTGTGGTTACTTCTTCTTTCCGCCGACCGCTTCCTTAAGTGACTTTCCCGCCGAAAACTTGGGGACCTTCGCCGCCTTGATCTTTATCGCTTCGCCGGTCTGTGGGTTGCGCCCCATCCGGGCCTTCCGGTTGCTCACGCTGAAGGTGCCGAAACCCGTAAGGGCTATCCTGTCGCCCTTCTTCAACGCCTTTCCGATCGCGGAGATGAATCCGTTGAGCGCTTTCTCCGCCACGGCTTTGCTGACGCCCGCCGAGTCCGCCATGGAACCGACCAGATCCGCCTTCGTCATCTCTTTCCCTCCTTGGAGAGTTTTATCAGGTTCCCCGCTGCCGCGGAGCATGGCAGCCGGTAGATCCGTCCGCATAAGTATTTTTCTCATTAGGTCTGAAAGGAACTTTAGTGTCAAGGGAATTGTCAGACAACGACGGGCCTCCGCGCGGCTCCCCGGGGCGCCATGAACCGGAGGAAGAGCATCCCGGCGAGGAACCCCCCGATATGAGCCCACCACGCGACACCGCCGGAGAGGGCCGACGAGTGTCCGAGCGACGCCGCGCCGCTTGCGAACTGTATGAGGAACCAGATTCCGAGGAAGATGTAGGCGGGAATTTCCACGACCGTGAAGAAGATGAAGATCGGCAACAGCGTCACGACGCGGGCGCGGGGAAAAAGAATGATGTAGGCGCCGAGAACGCCTGCGATAGCGCCGGATGCTCCGACATTTGGAACCATCGAGTTCGACTGTATGAATATCTGCGCCAGAAACGACACTGCGCCGCACATCAGATAGAAAGCGAGGTACCGGCCGTGGCCGAGGATGTCCTCCACGTTGTCGCCGAAGATGTAGAGATAGAGCATGTTGCCTATGATGTGCAGCCACCCCCCGTGGAGGAACATCGC
>JAENIX010000241.1 GCA_016844415.1 Actinomycetota bacterium
TGAACGCCGCGTCGCGGCGCACTGGCACGCCGACGGGGACGCCGTCCGTTGCGAGCTGTGCCCCCACCGCTGCCTGATCGCCGAGGGAAAAACAGGGATCTGCCGGGTGCGCGGGAACGTGGAGGGAACGCTTTACGCCCTCACCTACGGCATGGTGGCGGCCGCGGCGACGGACCCGATCGAAAAGAAGCCGCTGTACCACTTTCATCCGGGGGCGGCGATCCTCTCGATCGGCTCGGTGGGGTGCAACTTCCGGTGCGGCTTCTGCCAGAACTACCACCTCGTGCAAGGGCAAGTGCCCCTCGGGCCGGCCGCAATTCCCGATCTCGTCAGGGCCGCGAAGGAGGCGGGATCCATCGGGATCGCCTACACCTACAACGAACCTCTCATCTGGTTCGAGTTCGTGCTGGTGACCAACGGCTACATTTCCCCGGAGCCGCTTTCGGAACTCCTCCCGCTGGTGGACGCGATGAACATCGACCTCAAGTCGATGGACCCGGAATTCTACAGGAAACATTGCGGAGGAACGCTCGATCCCGTCCTCGACACGATCAGGACGGCCGCGCGGCGCGTACACGTCGAGGTCACCTCCCTGCTGGTCACGGGCGAGAACGACTCGGACGAGTCCATCGCCCGGGTGGTGGAATTCATCGCCGACACTGACCCGGAGATCCCGCTCCACTTCTCCCGTTACTTTCCCCACCACCGGTTCACCGCGCCGCCGACGCCCCCCGACCGGCTGGAGGCGGCTTGGCGGATCGCCAGGAAAAAGCTCCCCTACGTCTACGTGGGAAACCACCATCTTCCCGGAGCCGAAGACACGAAATGCCCAGGGTGCGGCGCCACCGTCGTCCGCCGCGCGGGATTCAACGCCAGCGCTTCCGGGCTTTCTGGGAACCGGTGCGCCGGCTGCTCCGCCCCGCTTCGATTCGTGGTATAAACTCCTCATGCGGGCCGCCCTTTCCATGCGTATCCTCATCATAGACGACGAGTTGCAGATCCTCTCCTTCCTGCGGAACCTCTTCCAGCTGGAAGGCTGGGAGGTCCACGAGGCCTCGTCCGGCGAGGAAGGGATCGAGAAGATAGAACGGGAACGGTACGACGTCATCCTGACGGACCTGCGTATGCCCGGGGCCGACGGGATAGAGGTCCTGCAGACGGCCAAGAAGATCCAGTCGGACGCCGAGATCGTCGTGATGACGGGCTACGGCACCGTCGACAGCGCCATCGAGGCGATGAGGGGCGGGGCGTTCCACTACCTCACCAAACCGTTCCGGGCGGAAGAGGTTCTCCATCTCATAAGAAAGGCGTACAGCCAGCGGCAGCTGAAACGGGAAAACCTGTTCCTCAAGGCCGAGGCGCGCGGGCAGTACCAGATCCACGCCGTAATCGGCACCAGCGCGGCGTCCCAGAACGCGATATCCCAGGTCCAGCGGCTCGCCGACACGGAGACGCCTGTCTGGCTCGAAGGGGAGAAAGGCACGGGGCGGGGGTTCTTCGCCAGGGTCGTCCACTACCAGAGCTCTCGATCCGCCGGCCTGTTCGTCCCCGTGGCCTGCGCCGGAATACCGGGGGAACTTCTTGACCGCGATCTGTTCGGCCACGCGGCGGGCGCCTACCAGCGGGCCACGCTGCCCCGGCCCGGAAAGATCGAGCTGGCCAATCAAGGGACGGTCTACCTCGCGGACATCGACAAGGCGGAAAAGCGGATCCAGGAGAAGATTCTCAAGCTCCTGGCCGCGAAGACCGTCTCACAGGTGGGAAGCGACAAGGAGACCGAGGTCGACATCCGCCTGATCGTTTCCTCCGATTCCGACCTCGACAAGCTGTCGGCCAAGGGGAAATTCCCCGCGGACCTTCGGGACAGGCTTCTGCCCGGGCATATTCCTTTGCCTCCCCTGCGGGAGAGGGCCGAGGATATCCCCCTCCTTCTCCATCACCACCTTTTCGAGGCGAACCGGGATCGGAAAAAACCGCTTAAAGGGTTCAGCGAAGCCGCTGTAAAGGCCCTGGCGGCGTACGCATGGCCGGGCAACGTCAGAGAGCTTGCCGACCTGGTGAAAAACATCGCCTCCCGGAAAAGGCAGGGAACCGTTGTGGACGCCGCCGACCTTCCTTCCGAAATCCTGCACGGGCGCAGGCGCAAGCCCGCGGACGAATCCACGTCGTCGAAGCCGCTCCAGGACGTCAGGGATGCCGTCGTGGCTCTGGACCGGCAGATGGCCCGGCAGGCCCTCGCGCTGGCGTACGGCGACAAGGAAAAGGCCGCCGCGCTGCTGCAGATCGAAGTGGCCGCGCTGGAAAAGCTGATGAAGGAAAACGGGGACGAGGAATAGTCTGCACCGGAAGGATGCCATGAAAGCCGTCTTTTTCCGCCGTCACGGCGGCCCGGATGTGATCGAATACGGAGATCTTCCGGTTCCGTCGCCCGGCCCCGGGCAGGTCCTGGTGCGCGTCAGGGCGGCGGCACTCAACCACCTGGACATCTTCGTGCGGCGCGGAATCCCCGGCATCATCGTGGCTTTCCCCCACATACTGGGATCGGACGGGGCGGGAGTCGTCGAATCGGTCGGTCCAGGGGTCACATGCTTGAAGTCAGGGGACGAAGTCGTGCTGAATCCCGGGATCGACTGCGGGAAGTGCGAGTTCTGCCTCAAGGGCGAGCACTCGCTCTGCGTCTCTTTCCACCTTATCGGCGAACATATAGCGGGGACGTACGCCGAGTATGTCGTCGCGCCTGAGATCAACGCCTGCCCGAAGCCCGCCGGGCTTTCGTGGGAAGAGGCGGCCGCCTTCCCCCTGACGGCCTGGAGAATGCTCGTCACGAAAGCGTGCGCGAAACCCGGGGAAACGCTGCTTATCATCGGCATCGGCAGCGGCGTCGGCGTCGCCGCGCTCCGGATCGCGAAGGCATTGGGGCTGAATGTCCTGGTCACCTCGGGAAGCGCTGACAAACTGGTCCGCGCCAAGGCGCTGGGGGCGGACGGCGGCATCGACCATTCACAGGGTGCATTCTCCCGCGAGGTCCGCCGGATCACGGGCAAGCGTGGGGTTGACATCGTCCTCGACTCCGTGGGGAAGGCCACCTGGAAGGAATCGATCGCTTCCCTGGCAAGGGGCGGGAAGCTGCTCACGTGCGGCGCGACGACCGGTTCCAATCCGGAGGAGGATATCGCCAGGATCTTCTGGAACCAGCTCACCGTCTACGGCTCCACCATGGGAACGCATGCGGAGTTCGCCGACATGCTCGGGATGTTCCGCGAGGGACGCTTAAGCCCCGTGATCGACTCGGTGTTCCCATTGTCGCAGGCGAAGGAAGCCCTGGAGCGGCTCGAGGAAAAACGGCAGTTCGGAAAGATCGTCCTTAGGGTGGATTAAACACGCGGGGGGATCCTATATTATGAGCGTCTTAAGGCTTACTTCCAAAATAACACTCTTTTTCTTTCTTCTGCAGTGTTTGATGTTGCAGCCGTCAAATGCGCTGCTATTGCCGCCGCGCGAAGCCTCGGAGACCGCTCACCGGGGAGTCCTGCAATCCCTGCGGGTGAGCCCATGGTCAGGAACCCTTTCGTTCAACGAAAAGGATATCCCGAGCAACGACCCGATTCTCCAGCTGGAGGCAACGAGGGCTTATTCGACCGACCTTGCCGGCGCAGACGGAGAATTCGGCCCCGGCTGGACGTGGAAATACGGGGTGCGGCTCCTCTTCGACCAAAAGCAGATCGTATATCAGGACGAATCCGGCAATGCTTTTCTTTTCAAAACCGATGCCAAGGGTTTATTCCGCTGCCCTGATCTTGCAGGTCATACGATTATTAAAAAAGGTGCTTCTTTCATATACACGCTCCATTACGGTCAGGAACAGTCATTCGATGCTTCCGGCGCCCTTACGCGTATATCCGACTTGAGAAACAACTCGGTAAAGATCGAACGCGTAAAAGGCAGGGCAGGGCAGCCCTTATTGCCGGCAGCACAGGTAAATCGCTGAAGCTTACCTGGTCCGGTGACCGCATTGCGGGAATAGAGGACTCGACGGGCAGAAAAGCGGCTTACCGCTACGATCCCCACGGCAGACTTGTCGAAACCGTCCGCTTCGACGGCACCGGAGTCGGCTACGGATATGACGATTCATAAAGATCAGCAATGCCGACGGACGGTCTTCCGCGATCACCTATGATGAGGTTTCAGGGCGGGTCACTAACTTGAAAAGCGGCTATATGAATATCTCGTACCGTTTTGAAGGCAATAAAAATACCGTTCGCTATGGAGATGATGAGCAATGGGTTTTTGAAAAAGACGCCTCCGGCAACCGCAGAAAGATTACCGGCCCATGGGGAGGCGCCTGGGAGATGGTGTATGAAAACGGCCGCCTGATCTCAAAATCAAATCCGCATGGCGGCATAACGAAATATGCTTATAACCAGAACGGCCTTTTGAAGAGTTTTACAGATCCCATGAACCAGACTACCCAATACGTGTATCACCAGAAATGGCCGCTTCCTGTGGAGATTCATTATCCGGCAGGAGAGGTTGAACGCTATGCCTATGATGAGAAAGGTTCCCTTACCGGCTTTACGGACAGGACAGGCAGAAAGGCAACGATCGCATATTATCCGAACGGGCTGATCAAACAACAAAGAGGCGTTGACGGAACTATTAGTACCTATAAATACAATGAATTCGGACTTCCGACCCAGATCACAAACAGCGTGGGCGCTACCGGTCAGATAGCATACGATGCTCGAGGAAACCTGCAGAAGCATACGGACCCATCAGGGGTGACCACCGAGATCAAATATACGCCCGCCGATCTGCCGGAGCACGTGCTGAGAGGCGGCATCGTCCAGCTTACAGCCGAGTACGATGATGCCCGGACCTTGGTAGGGCTGCATGAGTCGGGAATGGCCTCCTACAAGATGGCGTTTGATCAATCGGGAAATATTTCAAACGCCAGGACGTCGGGCGACATGATGGCTTCATATAAACGCGACTCTTTCGGAAATATTATTGAAGCGGATATCCCCGGCAGGGGACCTGCAAGATTCACGTACAGGAACGGATCTCTTATCCAGGCAACCGACAAATCAGGCGGAATATGGCAATACACATATGACAAGTCCGGAAAACTCGCCTCTCATCAGGATCCATCCGGCATAAAAACCCGGTTTGTCTATAACGCCGCCGGATTTATGACCGAAAAA
>JAENIX010000037.1 GCA_016844415.1 Actinomycetota bacterium
CTACGGGACCGGCGGCGCGGCGAAGGTCCCCGGCGTCGAGGTCGGAGGGAAGACCGGCACGGCGCAGGTGGCGACCGTCAAGGGGAAGATGATCAAGTCGGAGAACCTGCCTTACCTGCTGCGCGACCACGCGTGGTTCGCGGGATTCGCCCCGGTCTCCGATCCGGAGATCTGCGTGGTGGCGATGATGGAGCACGGCGGGCACGGGGGATCCGCCTCGGCGCCCATCGTCAAGGCGGTGATGCAGGAGTACTTCCGGACGAGGCCGCCCGCGGCGGCCGGGGAGAAGAAATGACGAGGCCGGGGAAACTGGCGCGCCTGGACTGGCCGATATTCCTGATGGCGCTAGCCCTGTGCGGGGTGGGCCTGCTCAACGTGTACAGCGGAACGCGCGCGATCGGATCGGTCGGCGTCCCGCTTTTCACCAAGCAGCTGATCTGGATCTTCCTCGGTATCCTGGCGTTCTTCGCCTGCTACATCGCGAGCGACCGGTCCATCGAGGAGATCTCGCTGCCGGCGTTCTGGGGGATAGTCGCCGTGCTGGTCGTCGTCCTCGTCGCAGGCAAGGTGCGGGGAGGCGCCCAGAGATGGATCTCGCTCGGAGGCTTCAACTTCCAGCCTTCCGAGTTCGCGAAGATCGCGGTGGTCCTGATGCTCGCGAAGTACTTCGCCGACCGGTACAGCTACGCCGGGATCGGCCTGCGGGACACGTTTCCGGCCATCGGCATCGTGATAGTGCCGTTCCTGCTGGTTGCGCTCCAGCCGGACCTGGGAACCGCCGGAGTGTTCGTGATCATCCTGCTCGGGATGCTGGTGATATCCTGCGTAAAGACCAGGGTGCTATTTATGCTCGGGGGAGCGGGAGCGCTGCTGGTTCCCTGCCTATGGTTCATGATGAAGGGGTACCAGAAACAGCGGGTCCTCACCTTCCTGGACCCGGAGCGCGATCCCCTCGGAGCCGGGTACCATGTAATACAGTCGAAGATCGCGGTGGGGTCCGGGGGGTTCCTGGGAAAGGGATACCTGCGCGGGACGCAGGGGTCGCTCCGGTTCCTGCCCGAGCAACATACCGATTTCGCCTTCGCCGTGTTCGCCGAGGAGTGGGGATTCGCGGGGACGCTTGTCCTGCTGGCCCTTTTCCTGTTCCTCGTCTTCCGCGGCTTCCACCTCGCCGCGCGGTCCCAGGACAGGTTCGCGTCGTTCGCGTGCGGGGGCATAAGCGTCTATTTCCTTGCCCACATAGCCATAAACCTGGCGATGGTCTGCGGCCTCTTCCCCGTCGTGGGGATCCCGCTTCCGTTCGTCAGCTACGGCGGGTCTTCGATGCTGACCAACATGATGGCGCTTGGGATATTGACAGGCCTCGCGAGGAGCCGCTTCACCTTCCAGGGAGGGGGGCAGAGCTCGATAAGCGCCTGACCTCGGCGACAATCGACGCGGCGAGGGAAGGGGATGCGCCGGTCCATTTTTTCAGCACGGTTCCGCGCCGGTCCGTCAGGAGGAGAAGCGGGGCATGCTCGGGCCCGAAGCGTTTCCGGAAAGGATCGGGAAGGGCCATGACCGTCGTCACCGGCAGGGTGCCGGCGTCCCGGGGCGTCGCCGGCTGGATCGGATCGATTTCCCGTGTTCCCTCTTTTCCCAACAGGCGCTCCCGGTCGAACAATATGCGGTACGCGCGGACGGTTCCCGGCGGAATGTCCCGGGATGCCTCCCGCAGCGCTTTCCACGCGTCAGCGCAGGGCGGGCACCATGCGTAGTCGAGAACGATGAGCCGATAAGGTTCGGGGGAGTCGGGGAGTCCGGGCGTCGGCTGCCCGCGGTCGTCCGCGAACACCGGTTTATCCGCCGGAAAGGGGACGGACCCCACGGAGAAATGTTTCGATCCGCAGGCGGCGAAGAGGAGCATCGCGAGGAACCCGGCGACGGCCGCCGCGAAGATCCGGTCCTGCGGCTTCCTGCGGGACACCCGTCCCCCTTACATCCCTTTCTGGATAAGCGAGACTATGCTGGCCTTCGTGTTGACGCCCACCATCTGGCCCTTGATCTGTCCTTCCTTGAACAGGATAAGGGTGGGGATGCCGCGGATGCCGAGGTTCGATGCTATATCCGGGCTTTCGTCGACGTTCACCTTGGCGACCCGCACCTTCCCCTCCATCTCCTTCGCCACTTCCTCGAGAATTGGCGCGATGACCCTGCACGGGCCGCACCAGGGAGCCCAGAAATCCACCAGGACCGGCGTCGGGCCGACGTCAACGGTCTTCTTGAAATTCCCATCGTTCAGTTCCAGGATGTTTCCGGCCATTCTCTTCCTCCCCGTCGATCGCGTCCGGCAATGGATTAGTTCGTATGTCGTTAGATGCGAATCATGCTACAACGGTTTTTCAGGAAATGAAAGGCGCCGGCACACAGGCGCCGGTGAAACCGGACCGCGGCGTTCTTGACAGCGGCCGTGAGGAAAAGCGATCATGTGTGCCTAACCCCCCCCGGAGGGAACTCCTTGCAGGAAGCCATCGCGAAAATGCTGAAGGAAGGGGCGGACCTGCGCCTGCAGATGGTGGAGACGATGACGCGCGACATCATCGATGCCGCGCAGGCGATAGCCCATGCGTTCAAGACCGGCCGGAAGATCCTCCTTTTCGGAAACGGCGGAAGCGCCGCCGACTCGCAGCACATAGCGGCCGAATTCATGAACCGGTTCCAGATCGAGCGCCCCCCGCTGCCGGCCATCGCGCTGACCACCGACACATCCATTCTCACCAGCATCTCGAACGACTACGCTTTCGAAGAGGTGTTCAGCAAGCAGGTCAAGGCCCTCGGGAAGAAGGGAGACATAGCGATCGGGATCTCCACGAGCGGCAACTCGGCGAACGTCGTCAAGGCGTTCCGCATTGCGAAGAAACTGGGAATGGTCACGATAGCGCTGACATCCGAGGGGGGGAAGATCGGGTCGAACGCCGACATCGCGCTTGCGGTCCCCTCGAAAAGCATCCCCCGCATCCAGGAAGCCCACATAACCGTCGGGCACATCCTGTGCGACCTTACGGACACCTTGCTCTTCCGGCAGGTCGGCAAGCGATGAGGAAAATCGACCCGGCCCGGCTGCGCCTTACCTCCCTTCACACGAGGAAGAGCAAGGTCACGTTCAAGGGGTTCGGGGCTCCCGTGCGCAAGGGGATGTCTTTTTCATCGTTCCTGGCCGGCCTTCCCGACTACCTGTCGGCGAAGGACTTCCGGGCGGTTGTCAAGGCGGTGGCGGCCGCGAAGAGACGCGGCGCTCCCGTGCTCCTGGGGATCGGGGCGCACTTCATCAAGGTCGGGCTCTCGCCGTTGCTCCTGCAGGGGCTTTCCAGGGGCCTTTTCGATTGCATCTCGATGAACGGGGCGGGAGTCATCCACGACACGGAGCTCGCGCTGGCCGGCAAGACCTCGGAAGACGTCGAGAAGGGGCTTTCCGACGGTTCTTTCGGGATGGCGAGGGAGACTGCCGGGTTCATCCACTCGGCGCTGGCGTCGGGGCTTCCGCAAGGGCTGGGCTTCGGCGCGGCCGCCGGCAAGGCCATCGAGGAATCCAGCGCGCGGTACCGGGAAAAGAGCCTTCTCGCGGCCGCCTGGCGGATGAAAGTGCCCGCGACCGTCCACGTGAGCATCGGTTCGGACATCATCCACATGCATCCGGAGGCGGACGGCGCCGCGATGGGAGAGGCGTCCCAGAGGGATTTCCGCCGGTTCTGCGAGATGGTGGCCCGGCTCGACGGCGGCGTATATCTCAATGTCGGGTCGGCAGTGGTCCTGCCCGAGGTTTTCCTCAAGGCCGTGGCCGTCGCGAGGAACCTCGGCCGGCCCCTTTCGCGGATCACGACGGTGAACATGGACTTCATCCGCCACTACCGGCCGGACGTGAACGTGGTGACCCGCCCCACCCGCGCCGGCGGCAAGGGATACCACCTGATCGGACCCCACGAGATCCTCTTCCCGCTTTTCATGGCGGCGGTGGCAGAGGAGTTGTGGTAACCGCTCTTTGCGCGGGAATCATGTCGGGCACGTCGGCCGACGGCGCCGACATCTCCTTCGTCTCGTTCTCTCCCGTGCGCGGGAACATATCCTGCCATATCCGAAGTTTCCATTCCGTTCCGTATCCGGGGGATCTACGCGAGCGGGTCCTGCGGATCTCCGAGGCGAAGGAAGCCGGCAAGGAAGAGCTCTGCCGCCTGTCGATGGCCCTCGGGGAGTTTTACGCCTTCGCCTTCGGCAGGGCCCTGGCGTTTCTCCAGATACGGCCTGAAGAGGTTGCGGCGGTCGGCTGCCACGGGCAGACGGTGGGGCATTTCCCGAACAAGCGGCGGGGCTTCATGAAAGAGACCGGCGCGACCCTCCAGATAGGCGAGCCCTCCTTCATCGCGCAGCGCACGGGGATCACAGCGATCTCCGACTTCCGCACAGCCGACATGGCGGCGGGCGGGATCGGCGCCCCGCTGGTGCCGGCGTTCCACGGAGTCCTGCTTCGCGGCCGTGGATGTTTCTCCTCATTCCAGAACATGGGCGGCATCGGGAACGTGACCGTGGTGAGCCCGCAGGGAAAGATCCTGGCCGCCTTCGACACCGGTCCGGGCAACATGCTTATCGACGGAGCGGCACGCCTCCTGTCGGGCGGCAGAATGTCGATGGACAGGGATGGGGGGCTGGCGCTGCGGGGGAAAGTGCGCGAGAAGTTTCTTGCCGCCCTTGTCCGGCACGACCGGTATCTCGCGATTCCGCCTCCCAAGAGCACCGGCCGGGAGCGGTACGGCAGGCCGCGGCTGGAAAAGATCATCGCCTCGGCGCGTCTGGAGAAGATCCGCAGGGAAGACCTGATGGCCACGCTGACGGCCTATGCGGCGGAAACGGTCCGCCAGGCGTTCGAGCGGTTCATACTGCCGAATTGGCCCGTGAAGGAAGTTTTCCTCGGTGGGGGAGGCGGCAAGAACCCCGCGCTCGCGGCATCCATCGCCGCCCGGATGCCCGGGCTGAAGATCCGCGCGACAGAGACGCTTGGGATCCCACCGCAGTACGTCGAATCGGCGGCCTTCGCCTACCTCGCTTACCTGGCCATCTGCCGCCAGGCCGGCAACGTCACCGTCGCCACCGGCGGCCAGCCCGCCGTTTTGGGGAAGATCTCCCCGGGGCGGTTGGGGAGCGCTTTCCCTACAGCGCCGCCTCCTCGCCGGGCTTGAGCTCGATCACCCGGACCCCCGGCGCAACCCTCTTCATCTCGGCGACGAACCGTTCCGCAGTGGGCTCGAGGATCGGGAACGTCCCGTAGTGCATCGGGGCGACCGCCTTCGCCTGCAGCATCGCGGCGGCCTTCGCCGCCTGGCGATAGTCCATCGTGAACACCGAGCCGATCGGCAGAATCGCCACGTCGATCGGGTGCAGCTCTCCGATCAGCGACATGCCCGCGAAGATGCCGGTATCCCCGGAATGATAGATTATGGCCCCTGCGGGGGTACGTATTACGTATCCCGCCGGGGACCCGAGGGAACATGAGTGCCTGGCCTCGGTCATCGTGAATGAAAAACCGTCGAGGACCACGGTCCCGCCGACGTTCATTCCGATCCCTCCGTGCAGGAGCTGTGACTCCGGGACCCCCTTGGCCTTGAGGTCTCCCGCCAGCTCGAAAATGGCCACCACCAGCGCGCCGGTCCGCTTCGCCAGCAGGACGGCGTCGGACGCGTGGTCGAAATGGTCATGGGTGAGAAGAATGAAATCCGCCCTGCCGATCCCTTCCGGGCCGCTGGGCGCCGCGGGGTTTCCGGTCAGCCAGGGATCGATGAGCACCGTCTTCCCGCAAGGGTCCTGTACGGAAAAGCCGGAGTGACCGAACCAGCGGATCTTCACGGGCGGCATGAGACGATCCTCCTTTTCCAGCTTCATCCGTAGTGAAATTTATTTATACGGTGTCGCGGCCCCGGGTTCAAGTGGGAAATGGAAAAAGGGAACAGCGTCTTTGCGCAATCCTGCGTTCCCGTGGTACAACGACGAAAGATCGACTTAGTGGCACGGAGCCGTCTTTGAACAAGGGAAAAACGTCTCCATCCCCATGCCGTATCAGGGCGGTCGTCCCGAACCGCGTGGACCTCGCGGGCGGAACGCTCGATATCTACCCCCTCTATCTCCTCGTCCCGGGATCCATGACCGTCAACGCCGCGATCGGCGTGCGCAGCATCGTGGAGATCGTTCCGGGGCGCGGCCCTGCGCGGCTGCGCTCCGAGAACTATTCCCTCCGGGTGGAGGCCCGGGATACGCACGGCTTCTCCACGGAAGGGAAGCTGGGGCTGATCGCCTCCGCCCTCCGGTTCTTCCCGCCGGTGAAGGGGGTCGAGCTCCGGTTCCGCAACGAGGCGCCGCTCGGGTCGGGTATCGGCGCTTCGTCCTCGCTTCTCGTGGCGGTGATGCTGGCGATGTACGCCTGCCTCGGGCAAAGGCGCGGGTGGGAGGAGACGGCGAGGGCGGCGATGGAGATCGAGGCGGAGCATCTGCGGTGCCTGACGGGACGCCAGGACCACGTGGCGGCGCTGCGCGGCGGCATCCAGGGGATCCGTTTCCTTCCGGGCCGCATCGATTCCGAGAGGATCGGCGCCGGGAGCGAGCCAGGCCGGAAGCTTGCGGCCCACGGGTTTCTCGCCTCCACCGGCAAGGCGCACCATTCGGCGGACGTCAACTGGAGAATGATCCGCGGCGCGATCGAAGGGAACGAGGAGATCCTGCGCAGGTTCCGCGGGATCGCGTCAGTCGCACGCGAGACGTGGCACGCCGTCCGCGCCGGTGACGCGGTGGAGGCGGGCCGCGCGGTCGCGCGGGAGTGGGGGATACGGAAAACGCTCGCCGCGGGCGTATCGTCGCCGAAGGTGGACAGGCTGTTGGCATCGCGGGGTTTCCGGATGCGCGTCGGCGGGGCGAAGCTGTGCGGAGCCGGCGGCGGGGGGATGGTCTTCGGCCTGCTCCGATCCCCGGGGGAGCGCAAGCGGGTCGAGGCGATCCTTGCGGCGGATGGATTCACAGTATTCCCCTTCCGGCTTTCGGGAGGACCGCGGGTGACGGCGGAAGCCGCCGGTTCGCGGAGGGGAACGGAATTATGAGGAAGACATCAAGGGAAGATCCGAAGATCCGGGACGTGATCGTCATCGGCGCGGGGCCTGCGGGACTCTTCGCCGCACGGACGCTGTCCGGGAAGCTCTCCGTCCTGGTTCTCGACGGGAAAACCCGCACCGGGGGAGCCGGGGCGATGACC
>JAENIX010000038.1 GCA_016844415.1 Actinomycetota bacterium
CCGCATCACGTCGTCGTTGCTGAACGTGTTCAGCCGGCAGAAGATCTCGCCCACGACTCCGATGAGCGGCCTTGGCCGCGAGAAATCGGCCGGGACCTTTCGAAGCAGGGCGCGTCCCTCGCCCAGGGCCTCGACCATCCGCGCGAGCTTCCGCTTCTGCGGATCACCGGTCGTTTCGACGGCCCGGCAGAGTATTTCGTTCGCCTCGTCGAATGCACGGTCCGCCGCGCCCTTCTCCGTTTCGTACGGCCGAATCCGGAGAAGAAGTTTCAGGAGGAGGTCGCTCGCGACAAGCGCCCGCCACGCGGTCCGGATAAGCTCGTCGGCGTGCTCCCCGACTCCGCTGTATCCGTCGGCGCAGGTCGGGGACACCAGCATGACGTCGCCGAACCCCATCTCTTTGAAGACCATCTTCATGAAGGAGCCGTATTGCCCGAACCGGCACGGCCCGTCCGACGTCGGCATGAAGATCGCCATCTTCTCCGGAGGGATGCTGCTGTGCACCAGCATCTTCAGCGCGTCGCCCAGGGTCACCTTCAGGGGAAGGCACTCCTCTCCCGAGGAATAACGCCCGCCGAGGACGAGCGTCTCCTCGTCGGAGGGCGGCATCGCCCTGGCGTCGATGCCGACCGAACGGAATGCGGACGCGATGGCCCTGGACCCGGCCTCCGTCATCGTCGGGAAGAACACGGTGCGTCCTGCGAGTGGAGAACCGCTCACGTTTCCGCCCACGGGCGCAATACCCCCTTGCTGTCGAGATACGCCTCGCACCTGGTCATGTATCCGGCGTCGTTGCCGTGCCCGTCGAACTGGAGGCAGAGGTGCGGCGACTCCGATGCGCGCGTTATGAAATGGCGGATGAACGAATCCGGGCCGCACTTGAAATTGGTCATGTAGATCAGGTGGAACTTCGGCCGGGCCCGGCACCAACGGGCCGCCGCGATGATCTTCCTGCCGTAGTTCCAGAACATGTTGTCGTGGATGTCGCGAATGTCGATGTCGTCAACCGGGAGAAAATCGACCGGGATGACGTTCGAGCCGTACTGGTCCCGAAGCTTTGACGGGATGTTCAGATTAATGTCCCTGTCGTAGAGATTGTACGGGCGCCCCAGGAGGACGATCGCGTTCGCCCCCGCCTTCGTAACCTCGGCCGTGGCGACGGCCCCGAGGTTCATCAGGAACTCGTTGAATTTCCTCTGCTCCCTGTAGCCGGCGCGTATCCCTTCCCGGATTTCGCGGCGGGAAACGCCCAAGGGGCCGAAGCACTCGAACAGGTCGCCGACGACGTACTTCTCACCGTCCCTGAAGCGGACCGTGGGGGATAGGAGTTTCTGCCGCAGCTCCTTTTCCCACTTGGGAACGGCGCCCAGGACGAACGGCAGCGTCTGGCCCCACGGGCAGAAATGCGACTCCGTATGCGTGTGGTCCGTCTCGGCGTTGATGACGTTTGGAACGAAGAGGAAGTCTATCCCTGCGCGAAGGAGCGCCGAGACGTGGCCGTGGGCGACCTGGATGGGGTAGCACGGCTCGGCCACCGTCAGCTCCAACCCCTCGCGTGCGATCGTCTTGTCGGTCCGCGGGCTGATCTTGACCCCGAAACCGACGGAAGAAAGGAACCCAAGCCAGAACGGGAACTGCTCGTAGTAGTACATGGCCCGCGGGTACCCTACGACTCCCCTGTGCCCGGTGACGGCGCCTTCCGACAGGCGGTCGAGGTATTCGGCACGGCGCGCCGGCAGGTCATCGACCACCGGCAGCGTATCCGTGCGCGCCGCCTTCCTGTATTTCTCGGAACACTTGTCGCCCCAGTAGGTCTTCGCTTCCTCTATCCGTATCTCCTGCATGTCGCAGAGATTCGTGCACCCCTTGCAGACGAACTCACGCCGCCGGTAGTCCACCTTCTGCAGGTCGAAGCCGCGGAACCTGGTAGGCAACCCCAGGGCCTTCACCTTGTCGCGAGCGAGAAGGCTCATGCCTATGGCGCCGATGACACCGTTATGCGGCGGGACTATGACCTTCTTCCCAAGGATGTGGGTGAAGGCCGCCGCCACGGAGTCGTTGTACGCCGTCCCGCCCTGGAAGTAGATGGTCTCGCCGATTTTGCGGCCCCGGACCACCCGGTTGAGGTAATTCAGGACCACGGAATAGGCGAGCCCCGCCACGATGTCGACCTTGTCCGCACCCTGGTGGAGGAAGTTGTTCAGGTCCTGCTCCATGAACACCGTGCACCGCTCTCCCAGCCGCAGCGGCGCCTTCGATGAAAGCGCAAGCCTGGCGAACTCCTCCTTGATGCTGATCCCGAGCCGATCCGCCTGCTCCTCGAGGAACGATCCCGTCCCCGCCGCGCAGGCGTCGTTCATGGCGAAGTCCGTCACGACCCCGTTTTCGAGGCCGATGAACTTGGAGTCCTGCCCCCCTATCTCGAAGATCGTGTCCACCGGCTGATCGAAATATCGGCGGCCGATGAACGTGGAGCCGGTCTTGTGCGCGGTGATCTCGTCCTGGACCGTGTCGGCGCCGACCAGTTCCCCGATGAGTTCCCTGCCCGACCCGGTGGTGCCAACCCCGCGTACCGTTATGGAGTCTCCGAACTCCTCCTGCAGATCCCTCAGGCCGTCCGTCACGACCTGGACGGGGCGGCCCTGCGTGCGGACGTAGATCTCCTTGAGGAGATTGCCTTCCCAATCGGTCAATGTGAAGTTCGTGCTCACGGAGCCGATGTCGATTCCCAGGAAAACCTCCGGCTTCCCCACTATCTTCGGCGGTGGAGCCACGCGATCGCGGAGGAAAACGACCTTTTCCGTGGACAGCGGCGGGAAGGTGGGGAACGTCTTCCCAGGCCCTTGAACTACCTCCGGGGTGGATGGCTCGACGCAGGCGGCTTTCCGTTCCGCCGCGGGGACCTCGGTCGCCGCGATGGCCGCCCCTATGGCGCTCATGTGCGCAAAACCTCGGGGGACCACCACGTCGTCGGCCCCGAATCCGAATGTATCCTGTATCGCACGGATCACGCCCTGATTCATGAACAGTCCGCCTGCGAGGGCGACTTTCGGAACGGGGTCCTTCCCCTTGTTGATGTTGCTCTTGAAATTCCGGGCAACCGCCTCGCAAAGCCCTTTCAGGATCTCCTCGGGGGAAAACCCCTTTTGCTGGGCGTGTATCATGTCGGTCTTGGCGAATACGGAGCACCTGCCGGCGATCCGGGCGGAGGTGGCGACGCGCGCAACCCTGTCCCCGATCTCCTCGACGGAGATGTGCATACGGTTCGCCTGCTGGTCGATGAAGGACCCGGTCCCGGCGGCGCAATCACCGTTGGTGTCGTAATCCTTGACCCGGGCAGCCTCGCCCTTTCCCCCCGGCTCGAGGCGGATAACCTTCGCGTTCTCCCCGCCCATCTCGAAGATGGTCCGGACGTCGGGGTGCGTCGCCGAGACCGCCTTCACCAGGCATCGGAACTCGTTCTCATAAATGGCGCCGAGCCGCTCGCAGAGCCGTTTTCCCGCCTTCCCCGTAACCGCGGTTCCCTTGATGCGGGATTCGCCGAGTATTTCCTGCCATTCGCGCATGCGCACGGGGACCTTGAGGTCCGGGTCGCCAAGAAGCCGGTCGTAGGAGAGGATATACGCTACCCCTCCCCCCTCAATGTCGATGCCTTCCGGATCCTGGAAGGCCGCGCGCACCTCCGGGGGGACAGGGTCGCCTCCCCTCGGAACCAACAGGGCGAATTTCACGCTGATCGACCCTATGTCGATGCCGATGAACACGGCATTCCCCTCCGCAAACCAATATGATTGTAAATCCGGACTATTTACCTACAAATGTCGTGCCTCACGTGAACCCAAGTAAAACCGGGACCATGCGTCATTTCATACCCCTTTTCATCCCGCCGGGCGCATCCGATCGGATAGGCACCCTATCCGATCGGATAAAGTGGATTTGGAGCGAATCCGGGAGTATAGTAGCAGAATCGGATGATTATGGAGGATGAGGATGTTCGGTATCGGCTTCCAGGAGATGCTAATCATCCTGGTCGTAGTCCTGATTTTTTTCGGGCCAAAGCGGCTTCCGGACCTGGCAAAGAGCCTTGGCAAGGGGATAGCCGAGTTTAAAAAGGCCTCTGAGGAAGTCAGGAAGGGCATTGACGACGCCATGAAGGAAGAAACGCCCAAGGTGGAAGAACCCGCCAAGAAGGTGGAAGAGACCCCCATGGAAACGGCGCCGCACACGGCCCCGAACACAGTCCCGAACACAGCGGGGAAGAAGCAAGTGGAAACCGTTCAGCCGGCCCTCCCCTACCTCGAACCGGCGAATACTCCAGGCGAAGCCAAAGGGCCTGCGCCGGCCTCAACGCAAACACAGGGATGAAACAGGAAGGCTCCCCTGCCGCATGAGTAGCGAGGAAGCCCGGAACACCGAGGAAGTCCGGCTGCCCCTCTCCGAACATCTCGAGGAACTCCGCACACGCCTGATAAGGTCCCTGATCGCTCTCGCAGTCGGAACCGGGCTCTGCTACAACTGGGCGGAGGGCATTTTCAAGGAGTTGCTGCGGCCCCTTATCATAAACCTGCCCGGCAACTCGCGCCTCATCTTCACCGAGCTCACAGAGGCGTTCCTGACCTACTTCAAGGTCGCCATTTTCGGTGGGTTCGTCCTCGCCAGCCCGGTGATCTTCTACCAGTTATGGAAGTTCGTATCGCCCGGCCTCTACCGCAAGGAGCGGAAGGTGATCCTCGCCGGCGCGGTGTTGTCGACGACCGGGTTTCTCGCAGGGATGGCTTTCGGTTATTTCGTGGCGATACCCCAGGTGTTTTCATTCTTCCTTTCCTTCGGGCGTTCCCTGATCGTCCCCATGCCGTCCATGAAGGAGTCCCTCTCCATCATCCTCCGGCTGCTCTTGATCTTCGGCGTCATGTTCGAGCTCCCGCTGATCATGTACCTGCTCGGGCGCGCGGGGATACTCACCCCCCCGCTTCTTCGAAAGGGCAGAAAGATGGCCGTGGTGGGAATCCTGCTGCTTGCCGCCGTGCTGACGCCGCCGGACGTCGTGTCGCAGGTCCTGATAGCGATCCCGCTCTATGCCCTCTTCGAGGTAGGCATCCTGCTCTGCGACCTCGGCGCGAGGGGACGGAAAGATCAGGCGCATACTTGAGACCAGGCGCGAAATTCACTATAGTTGGAAGGAGGCCTCTCTTCTCCGCGGAGCGGATCCGCAGCAAGGTCGCCGCTCTCGCGCGGAGGATCGACCGGGCATACCGCGATTCCGATCTGGTCCTCGTGGGCGTGATGAACGGGGGATTCCTGTTCCTAGCCGACCTTGCCCGCGAACTTGCCGTGCCCGCGCGTATCGATTTCATCCGGGTGCGCAGCTACGGCGTCGGGAGCTCTCCGGGAAACCGGATAGAGGTCACGAAGGACGTGGAAACGGACGTCGCGGGGAAAGACGTCCTTATCGTGGAGGATATCGTGGACACCGGAAACACGGCGGCGTTCCTCAGGCGGCATATGGAGAGCAAGAGACCCTCCTCCGTCCGCCTCTGCGTCCTCGTGGACAAACGGGAGCGGCGGCAGGCCGCGGTGGATATCGACTTCAAGGGATTTCAGCTGAAGAAAGGGTACGTGGTGGGATACGGCATGGATTACGGGGAAGCGCACCGGCAGCTGCCCCAGATCTACGCCATCCCCATGCACCGCGGCCGGATGCAGGCCGATGGAGTGGAAAAATGATCATCGAGTGCTCCGCGTGCAGCACGCGGTTCCGGCTGGACGAAGCCAGGATAAAGGGAAGGGGCGCTCGCGTGCGGTGCCGCCGGTGCGGGGAGTCCATCCTCGTTCTCAAGCCCGGGGAGCCGCAGGCCCAGGCTCGCACGGACAGCGACTCCCTGGACCTTCGATCCGCGGTGAGGGAATCCTTCGAAGGCCGCAGGGAGGCCGGGAAGGATGCAGCGGCAATAACGCCCGCGCCCCCGGGCCTCGATTCGGCCGCGCCAGCGTCTCCATTCGTGGAAATGCGCCCTCCGGGGAAGGACGATATCGACCTGGCTTTCGACAAGATCCTCTTTTCCGGCAGGACGGAAGAACCCGCTCCCGCCATGGAGGAGGAGCCCGAAGACCTGGCGATTGACTTCCGGCCCGAAGAGAAGGTGGACCTCACAGGGGACAAGTTGCCGGATCTCGTCACCGATTTCGAGACGTCCCCCGGGGCGAGCTTTCAGCCGCCGGAGGAAGCCGGCCGCGAGGAAGCAGCCGCGGTATCCGCTCCTTCCGATTTCATGGTGAGCGATGCGGATACTCTCGATTTCCTGAAAAAAGAATACGGAAAGGAAAAGGAAGATAAGGCACCGGCGGAGCTCGACATCTCCGGCAGCCTCAGGCGGGACCCGGCAATTCCTCTCGAGCCGGAAGAAGTTCCCGAAACACCTCTTCGCGCCTCCGGGCCCGCACCGGATGCGGAAAAACCGGTCCCTCTCCCCCCGCAGGACTACGAGGCGCAATTGATTGAAGCGGCTGCCCCGGCGCTCGATCCAGCAATCAATCCCCCGCCGGTGGAAACACCTCCCGAAAGAGAACCAACGCCGGAAAAGGAGCCCTTGCCTTCGAAGCAGCCGGAGCCCTGGAAGCCCGTATCCCGGTCTCTCCGTCCTTCCCCGATCGCCCTGCTTCTCGTTTTTCTCGCCCTTTCAGGCGGCGGAGCATACCTCGGCTTCACGAAGGGCGGGCAGGATCTCCTGCGCGGCCTGTTCCCCGGGATGGAATCGCTGTGGAAAGGCGGAGTCGCCAAGAGCGGCCCGCAATTCGACCTCAGGAACCTGATCGGCTACTACGAACGCGACACGAATGCGGGAGACCTGTTCATCATAAAGGGGCAGATCGTGAACGCCGGACGCACCAGGAAAAACAGTATCCGGATCCACGCAGGGATTCTCGACGACAAGGACAGGACAATCGGGGAAACGTCCTGCTACGCCGGGAACGATATCCCCGGTGAGACCTTGCGCACCGCCACGCGCGAAAAGATCGAGGAAATGCTTTCCAACCGGTTCGGAGACCGTCTGGTGAACATTGAAATTCCGCCCGGTAAATCCGTTCCGTTCAAGGTGGTGTTCTTCGACGCTCCCGACGGGATCAGCGCCTACCGGCTGGAGGTGAAAGAGGGGGAATGACAGGGCGCAGCGCACACGCTGCGCCACGGCCGCATTCGCGGGCCTATTTCTTCTGGTCGTCGGTCTTGGCGGGGGTTACGTCGACCTCGTTCTTGTCCTTCATCGA
>JAENIX010000242.1 GCA_016844415.1 Actinomycetota bacterium
ACGCCGTACCGGGTCGCGAGCACGCGGTCATGGGCCGTGGGGGAGCCTCCGCGCTGGATGTGCCCCAGCACCACGTAGCGGGTCTCGAATTGCGTGCGCTTCTCGATCTCCTGCGCGAGGAGCTGCGAGATCCCGCCCAGCCGTACATGCCCGAACTCGTCCGTACGGGTCTCCTGGACGATCAGCTTCCCGTTCATGCCCGGCTTGTCCGCGAACTTCGCCCCTTCGGCGACGACCACGATGCTGTAGCTCTTGCCGCGACTGTGCCGCCGCAGGATCAGGTCGCACACGTTATCCATGTCGATCGGTTTTTCCGGGATCAGCACCACGTCCGCACCCCCGGCGATCCCGGAAAAGGTTGCGATCCACCCGGCGTTCCTCCCCATCACCTCAACCACCATGACGCGGTTGTGCGATTCGGCCGTCGTGTGTATGCGGTCTATCGCCTCGGTCGCGATGCTGACCGCGGTGTCGAACCCGAAGGTGAAGTCGGTCCCGTACAGGTCGTTGTCTATCGTCTTGGGGACGCCGACGACGGGCAGCCCCTTATCGAACAACTTGCTTGCCGCTCCCAGGGTGTCCTCCCCGCCTATGGCGATGAGCGCGTCGAGCCCCAGTATCCGCAGGTTCTTAAGGACCTTATCGGGGCCGGCAGGGTCCTTCAGCGGATTGGTCCGAGAGGTGCCGACTATCGTTCCGCCGATATGCAGGATTCCGGATACCATTTTCAAGTCGAGGTCCATTGTGGTGAGGTCCAAAAGCCCTTTCCACCCGTTACGTATCCCGACGACGCGCGAGTCGTAGGCGTCGGCCTTCCGGACGACCGCACGGATGACGGCGTTAAGCCCCGGGCAGTCCCCTCCGCCCGTCAGCACACCGATCTTCATCTCAGGAATCCCCCTGCGCCGGAACGGCGCCGCAGTAGTGGAATGAAGCAATAAGTATAGCAGAATTACCCCGCCCGAATTGAAAGGGCGGATGCGATATGCTACCGTTATCTCTTTGAAAATTCCGCAAGGGAAAGAAGAGGAATCGAAGGAGTTGTCCAACCCGGCACGGCAGATGGTCAAGCTGCTCTCGGGAAACGAGGCGATCGCGCGCGGCGCGTTCGAAGCGGGGGTGAAGGTCGCCTCCGCGTATCCCGGGACTCCGAGCACGGAGATCCTGGAGAACTTCGCCCGGTACGAAGGCGTGTACGCGGAATGGGCCCCCAACGAGAAGGTGGCGGTCGAGGTGGCCCTCGGCGCGTCGATGGCCGGGGTGCGGGCCCTCGCGGCCATGAAGCACGTAGGCGTGAACGTGGCGGCGGACCCGATATTCACCGCCTCCTACACCGGCGTGCGGGGGGGATTGGTCATCGTAACCGCGGACGACCCGGAGCTTCACTCCTCCCAGAACGAGCAGGACAACCGGCACTACGCGGTGGCGGCGAAGATCCCCATGCTGGAGCCGTCCGATTCGGAGGAGGCGAAGGATTTCACAAAATACGCTTTCGAATTGTCCGAGAAATTCGACACCCCTGTCTTCCTGCGCACCACGACCCGCATATCCCACGCCAAGGGGTCGGTACGGCTCGGGGAGCAGACCGGCCCGCCGTTCCCACCCGGGTTCGTCCGCGATCCGGCGAAGTGGATCATGCTTCCCTTGAACGCGAAGAAGCGCCACTTCGTCGTGGAGGAGAGGATGCGGGCGCTGAAGGAATTCGCGGAGACGTTCCCGGGCAACCGGATCGAATGGGGGGAGAGGTCGCTGGGGATAATCACGGCCGGCGTCTCCTACCAGTACGTGCGGGAGGCGTTCCCGGACGCTTCCGTCCTGAAGCTGGGGATGGCGCACCCGATGCCGGAACGGCTTATCCGGGAGTTCGCGGCGGGGGTTTCGCGGCTCGTGGTCGTCGAGGAGCTGGACCCGTTCATCGAGACGCACGTGAAGGCCCTTGGGATCCGCGTGCAGGGGAAAGAGCTGATTCCGATCGTGGGCGAGCTCGACCCCCGCATCGTCAGGGAAGGGATCGCCGGGGGGTCCGCTCCCGTGCGCGCCCCGGAGGAAGTCCCGTCCCGTCCGCCCAACCTCTGCCCGGGCTGTCCGCACCGCGGCCTGTTTTACGTACTTTCGAAGCAGAAGGTCATCGTGACCGGGGACATCGGCTGCTACACGCTCGCGGCGCTTCCCCCATTAAGCACGATGGACACATGCATATGCATGGGCGCCTCCATCGGGAACGCCTTCGGCATAGAGAAGGCGCTCGGGAAGGCGGCGCTGGGCAAGGTCGTGGCGGTCATCGGCGACTCCACTTTCATACACTCGGGTATCACGGGGCTCATCGACATCGTCTACAACCGCGGATTCAGCACGGTCATCATTCTGGACAACCGGACCACCGCGATGACGGGGGCCCAGGAAAATCCCGCGACGGGCATGACGCTTTTGAAGGACCCCACCCACAGCCTGGACCTTCCCGGCCTCTGCCGGGCGATCGGCGTCGAGCACGTGGTCCTCAAGCGGGAGCTTGCAAGGGAGGCCCCCTCCGTCATCATCACCGAGGCGCCGTGCGTGCTCCTGCCCGACCACCGGAAGAAGAAGCGGCCGGTCTACGAGGTGATAACGGAGCTTTGCACGGGGTGCAAGGCGTGCGGCAAATTGGGTTGCCCTGCGATCGAGTGGGTTCCGTTCACTCCGGAAGAGGCTGTCGCGGCGGGGAAGAAGCAGGCCCAGAAGGGTATCTCCAGAATAAATCCCCTGTTGTGCGACGGCTGCAGCCAGTGCCCTCAACTGTGCAAGTTCAAGGCGATCCTGGAAAGGAAGAGTTGAGCGTGGTCGCCGGAGGAAACGTATTGCTCGCGGGGGTCGGCGGCCAGGGGATCCTGCTGGCCTCCGAGGTGCTGTGCGAGGCGTTTCTGCTGGGCGGATACGACGTGAAGAAGAGCGAGGTCCACGGGATGGCCCAGCGCGGGGGGGCGGTCACGACGCACCTGCGATTCGGGCCGAAGGTCAACTCCCCGCTCATAGAGCCCGGCACGGCGGACCTGCTTGTCGCCTTCGAGAAGATGGAGGCGTTGCGGTTCGCCCACTATCTTTTGCCGGGCGGCACCGCGCTGGCGAACTCGCAGGAGATCTACCCGCCGTCTGTTGCCACCGGGAGGGAGCGATACCCCGCCGGAATCGAGGAACGGCTACGGGAGTTCACCCCGAAGCTGTTCGTGGTTGACGCGCTCGCGGCCGCCCTTTCCCTGGGCGAGGTTCGGGCGGTCAATATCGTTATGGTGGGCGCCGCCTCCCACTTCCTGCCTCTCGATGAGAAAACGTACATAGATGCCCTGCGCGCATTCCTGCCTGAGAAGATCGTGGAAGTGAACGTCCGGGCATTCCGGGCCGGGCGGGGGCTCCTCCCCGCTCAGGTTTAACCAAAAGTCTCCTCTTACCCCCCTGCTATTTTTCGTAAAACGTCGTATCCTGATATCGTTGACAGTTAAAAGGCATTGAGGTACTGTTTTACGAGTAATCCTTCGCCGATCGTGGAGATGCTATTGCGCCGGAGGCTTGCCGGCCGGTTCCCTTTCATTATAAAGAAGACTCCAGGATAGAGGAAAAAGGGGATATCCGATGACCCGTCTACCGCACCGCTGGGTGATGACCGCCGTGGGCGAGCCGTTGAGGAAAGACGGCTTCGACCCTTTTCCGCCGGCAGGCGGAGAGGTCGTGGTGGAGGTTGCCGGTTGCGGGGTCTGCCACACCGACCTGGGATTCTATTACGACGGTGTGCGCGTCAACCACGGG
>JAENIX010000039.1 GCA_016844415.1 Actinomycetota bacterium
CGGCGCCCAATGGGGCGACGAGGGTAAGGGAAAGATCGTCGACATCTATTCGGAGTTCGCCGACACGATCGTGCGTTCAGCCGGCGGGAACAACGCGGGGCACACGCTGGTCGTGAAGGGGGAGAAGTTCGTCTTCCACCTGATCCCGTCGGGGATACTCCATCCCGGGAAGAAGTGCGTAATAGGGAACGGCGTTGTCGTGGACCCGAAGGTGCTGCTGAGCGAGATCGGCCGGCTCAAGGAGCGCGGCTACCTGAAGGACGACGGACAGCTGAAGGTGGCCCTGCTGGCGAACATCATCATGCCGTATCACATCGTGCTGGATCGTTCGCGCGAGGAGAAGCTGGGGAGCCGTAAGATCGGGACCACGGCGCGCGGGATCGGGCCCTGCTACGAGGACAAGATCGCCCGCACGGGCATCCGGGCATCCGACCTGGTCCGGCCGGACACGCTGGCCGAGAAGCTTCAGGCCAACCTCGAGCTGAAGAACTTCCTCCTCAAGAACTATTACGGCGCCGAGGAGATCCCGTTCCAGGCCACGCTGGACGAGTATCTCGGATACGGGGAGCGCCTCGGGCCTTACTTCGTCGACACCTCCCGCTTCCTCAACGAGGAATTCAACCGGGGGGCAAAGATGCTTTTCGAAGGGGCGCAGGGGACCCTCCTGGACATAGACCACGGCACCTATCCTTACGTCACCTCCTCGAACACCACCGCGGGAGGGGCGTGCACCGGGTCCGGCGTTCCCCCGACCAGGATCGGCGGCGTCGTCGGTGTATCGAAGGCGTATGCGACCCGGGTCGGCGGCGGCCCGTTTCCCACGGAGCTTTTCGACGAGGAGGGGCAGCTGATACGCGACCGGGGGAAAGAGTACGGTTCCACGACGGGACGGCCGAGAAGGTGCGGCTGGTTCGACGCTCCCGTGATCCGTTACGCCAACCGCCTCAACGGGCTATCCAGCATCGCGCTGACGAAGCTCGACGTCCTGTCGGGACTGCCGCGGGTGAAGCTATGCGTCGCGTACGAGATTGGAGGGGAGCGGATGGATGAGGTGCCGCTTTCCCTCGCCGATTTCGAGAGCGCCAAGCCGGTCTACGAACAGGTCGACGGGTGGAAAGAGGACATCACGAAGGCGAAGGAGTTCGGGGACCTTCCGAAGACGGCGCAGAAGTACGTGCGATTGCTCGAAGAGGTGTCCGGTGTCGAGATCTCCCTGGTTTCCGTGGGCGCGGACCGCAACGAGACCATCATCCGGAAGAACCCCTTCCGTGCTTGACACCTCCGGCGACCCCCCGGTAGCATAATGTGTTTACGGGAGAGCCCATAGCTCAGTTGGTAGAGCATCTGACTTTTAATCAGAGGGTCGTTGGTTCGATCCCAACTGGGCTCACCAGCATTTCGCGCGTCCCCATCGTCTAGTCCGGCCAAGGACACCGCCCTTTCACGGCGGCGACGCCGGTTCGAATCCGGCTGGGGACGCCATTTTTTTTATAATCGTCCCATTACGGATTCGCCGGACCTAAGAACCGGGACGTTCCTAAGAACTCGCCTCAGGGATATCCCCGGATACCACACAACGTTACTATTCGAAGTTGTTTTTATGCGTCCTCGCAACTTCATGTGACCTTGATGCGGGGACAGTCCAGATTCCGTTCCCGAGTTCTTAGGAACGTCCCGGTTCTTAGGTCCGGCGTCGCCATCCTCCTTGCTTTTTTCGGCGGTCAAGCCAAGAATAGTTGGGATTATGGATTTCCTCAGCCCGGAAAACCTTCTCCGGTTCGGCTACAAGGACTGCATCCTCTGCGAGGTCGAGCGAAAGGGAGACGAGAAGAGGTGCAGGCGCTGCTCCGGCAGGGTGAACCAGCGCGACCGCCTGCTTTGGGAAATCAACCGGGTGCGGATACGCCGGATCTCGGCGACTCTGTCCCTCGTTTTCCCGGGCCTCGGGCACTTCTACGCCGGGCGGTACGCCGATGGCGTCCTCTGGGCGTCTCTCATCCCGTTGAGCATCGGGCTGGTATTGAATGTCTGGCAGGGCCCGACGATCGGGCACGCCGTTCTCCTGCTGGAGTTCGCGCTGATCTATTACCTGGCCCGGCTTGACGCGGGCCGCGGATACGATGAAAAGCGCGCGCCTTGCCACGCCGCGTGCCCGGCCGGGCTAAACGTCCCCGACTACATTGCCCTCGTCCGGGAAGGGCGCGTCCTCGAGGCCCTTGCGCTGGTCCACGACAGATTGCCATTCGCGGCTTTCTGCGGAAGGGCGTGCCCCCACCCCTGCGAGCAGAAGTGCGTCCGGAACGAATACAACGCGCCTATCTCCATCATGGCCATCAAGCGCTTCGTTGCCGATCTCGGGTACGCGGCCGAAATTTCGCCGTCCTCCGAAGTGAGCGAGGGAGTCCATTCGCCCCGGGTGGCGGTGGTCGGGGCGGGCCCGGCCGGGCTATCCGCCGCCAATACGCTTGCGCGCCTGGGCTGCCGCGTCACCGTGTTCGACGGGAACGAGGAACCGGGGGGGATGATGCGGTACGCCGTCGCCGAATTCCGTTTCCCTTCCGCGGCCGGAATGTCCGACGCCAGGACTATCTTCGAGCGGGACGTCCGCTTCGAGGGCGGAAAGCGGTTCGGCCGGGATATCGGCTTCGCGGAGCTGGAAAACCGCGGGTATGACGCATTGCTGCTGGCCGTCGGGACCGGCGAGCCGGTCCGGCTTCCGGGCACCGGTGGGGAGAAGGAGGGATTTTACGACGCATTGACTTTTCTCGCCTCGGCGCGGAGCGGGAATCCATTCCGGACTTACGGAAAGCTGGTCATCATCGGCGGAGGGAACGTGGCGATCGATGCGGCCCGCGTGGCGGTGCGGCTCGGGACGCATGACGTCACCGTCGTATGCCTCGAATCCAGGGAAGCGATGCCCGCGTTCCCCTCGGAAGTGGAGGATGCGATCGCGGAAGGGATCAGGATACTTCCCTCGACAGCGGTCAAGAAATTCCTCGTGCGTGCCGGGAGGGTGGTGGGATTCGATGCGCTCGAAGTAGAGAAGATCGAGTTCGACCCGAAGGGCAGGATCATCCCCCACACCGTCCTGGGAAGCGAATTCGAATTCCCGGCCGACATGGTCGTGATGGCCATAGGCAGCCAGGCCGATCTGGACTTTCTCCCTCCCTCCGCGTCCAGGAAAGCGGTCGACCCCTTGCATCACGTTTACCGGTTGATTTTTGAGGGTAAGGATTTTAAAATCCCTGCCTATATGTGCGGGGACTGCGTTCGCGGGCCCGGGTCCGTCGTCGAGGCCTCTGCGTCCGGCAGGGCGGCCGCGTTGAATATCTACGAGCGCCTCTGCGTCCAAGAGGTGAGAAAGGCCCGGTTCGAGGACAACTACCGCCGCGCGCACGAGCCGCAGGTTTCCGACCGGCCCGAGTGGCGGATCCGAAGGCAGGTGCCGCGGCTTTCGCCAGAGGAAAGCAGGCGGACGTTCCAGGAAGTGGAAAGGAGATTTCCCGAGGAGAGCGTTCATCACGAAACGGGACGCTGCGCTCGGTGCAATCTATCGCTGTAAACCAAAACGAGGGGGGGTGAGTTCTGATGAGGAAGTTTGCAACTTTCCTGGCGATCGTCGTGGCCGTGATGTTCTCGGCCGGGCTGGTCATCGGCGCGAGCGCGCCGGAGAAGGTCACCATCGATTTCGTCAAGAAATCGAAGTCGGCCGTGGAGTTCAACCACAAGGGGCATACCGAGAAGGTCAAGGAATGCAAGGAGTGCCACCACAAGGGCGAGGCCGGCAAGGAGGAGAAGTGCTCCAACTGCCACAAGGCCAAAGCTGAAGGCAAGACCGCCGAGTTCAAGGAGGCCATGCACACCAAGTGCAGGGACTGCCACAAGAAGGCGAAGGGGCCGACCAAGTGTGACGACTGCCACAAGAAGTAGGCCAAGGTAAAGGGCTGGAAGGAAACGGAGGGCGGGGTTTCCCCCGCCCTCCGGCTTTTTTTTAAATTGACGCAGCCCCCACCTGTAAAGTAAAGTTACATGATAGTCTTACCCATCTACTGAAGGTGAATCCCAATGGCAGACGATAAGCGCACTAAATCCACTATGGACAAAGTGTGGGATTTCTTCACATCGCTGAAACTGGCCATCACGGTGCTGATCATATTGGCCGTCGCATCCATATTCGGGACCGTCATCGAGCAGAACCAGCCGATGGAGAAGTACCAGCATGTATATACGGACGCATCCGTACGGATAATGGATGCCCTGAACCTCTTCGACATGTACCACGCCTGGTGGTTCCTCCTTCTCCTGATGCTTTTCACCGTCAACCTTTCCTGCTGCACGATCGATCGCCTGCCGCGCGTCGTGAAAGTCGTCCGGAACCCCAAGACGACCCTCGACGAAGGCCTCGAAAAAAGCCTCGGGATGGTCGACCGCTGGAAGAAAAAGGGATCGATGGATGTCTGGGCCGATAAGTATTCTGAAATAATGGGAAAAACAATCGGCAAGCCTCTCGTGACGCGAAACAGCGAAACCATCCACCTGTACGCCGAAACCGGGGTCGTTTCCAGGTTCGGGGTATATGTCACCCATACTTCCATCGTGATCATTTTCATCGGCGCAATCGTGGGGAACGTGTTCGGTTACAAGGGATACGTCAACATTCCAGAAGGGGGAACCATCCGGCAGGTCCCGACGCGGGGCGGAACGAAGCCGGTCGACCTCGATTTCGCGGTGCGCTGCAACAAGTTCTCCCTTACGTTCTACAACGACAAGTTCGGGAACCCGACGCAGCAGCCGAAGGAATACGCATCCGACCTGAGCATCTTCGAAAACGGGCGCGAAGTGCTTCGCAAGAAGATCGTCGTCAACGATCCCCTGCAGTACAAGGGAGTCTGGTTCTACCAGTCGAGCTACGGGCCGACAGGAACCGCTACCGCCCAGGTGCTGGCCATGGATCCGGCCGGGGGGCCGCCGGCGAACCTGGCGCTTGCCGCGGGCCAGAAAGTCGACCTGCCGGGATACGGAGCGATCACCGGCATGGATTACCAGCCCAACTACCAGGGGGCCGGACCGGCGCTGCTCGTCGTGCTGGAGAAACAGGGGCAGCCGTCCGCGGAGATCTGGCTGCCGCAGGGAAAGCCCGATTCCGACCGCAAGCGGAACGACCGGTACTTTTTCTCCTTCGGGGGCTTAAGCCAGGGGTTCTTCACGGGCCTCCAGGTGGCCAAGGATCCGGGGGTGAACATCGTCTGGGTCGGATGCACCCTGATGGTCATCGGCATCATGATCGCATTTTTCATGTCCCACCAGCGCCTCTGGGTTCGGCTGACACCTTCGGCCGACGGGCGCGTGGATATCGTCGTTGCCGGTTCGGCAAGCAGAAACAGGCTTGCCTTCGAGAAGAAATTTGAGAAAATACAAGAAGATCTGAAAGCGGTCGCCACGTGATCGCCTGTTTTATTCAGCCATCGCAAAGGGAGCCGTAACGCCATGCTGAATGTCCGCCTCTTCGATCTGACAACCCTGTTGTTAGGCGCGGCCTCGGTGAACTACATCGCAGCCCTTTACGGCAAGAAGGACACCCTCGCCCGCGTCGGAACGTGGATATGCATCATCGCCGCGGTCGTATCCACCGCCGCCATTGGCGTCCGCTGGGCCGAATCGTACAAGATGGGAATCGGCCGCATCCCCGTCACAAACCTGTACGAGTCTCTCGTCTTTTTCGCCTGGTCGATAAACCTCTTCTACCTGATCGTCGAGTGGAAGTACAAGAGCCGGACCTTCGGCGCATTCGTCATGCCGATCGCCTTCTTCACCATGGTCTTCGCGTTCACCAACGAGAGCAGCATCCAGCCTCTGGTGCCTGCCCTCCAGTCCTACTGGCTCCACGCCCATGTGATCACCTGCTTCGTCGGATATGCGGCGTTCGCCGTATCCGCCGGCGTGGCGGTCATGTACCTGCTCAAGGCGAAGCGGGAGGAGGCGAAGGAAGAAGGCGGGGTGATCGGTCATTTCCCTTCCACCAAGGCGCTCGACGACCTTGTATACAGGTCGATCATCTGGGGATTCCCGTTCCTGACCGTGGGGATCATCACGGGAGCGGCATGGGCGAACTACGCCTGGGGGACCTACTGGTCGTGGGATCCCAAGGAGACCTGGTCCCTGATCGTTTGGCTGGTGTACGCGGCGTTTCTCCACGCGCGCATCACACGCGGGTGGCACGGCCGGCGGGCCGCGATCCTCTCGATCGTCGGCTTCCTCGCCACCATCATGTGCTACCTCGGGGTAAATTTGGTGCTATCGGGCCTGCATTCCTACGGAGGGTCATGACAATAGCATAAGACGAAGCCATATCCTGTACGGACGGGGAGGTGCCGCATGCGAAAGTTTGCCGGTTCCATTGGGGTGGCCGTACTGGTTCTAGGGGTTCTGTTGCTATCAGGCGGTGAGTCGCTTGCCGCCGACGCCTGCATCACCAAAGATTGCCATGCGAAGATGGGAAAGGCGGCCTGGGTCCATGGCCCTGTCGGGGTGGGGCAGTGCACCGTATGTCACGGGGAAGGGAAAAAGGGACATCCGACGCGGCAGAAGCCGGACTTCAAGCTGGTTGCCACGGGCAAGGCGCTGTGCGAGAAGTGCCATCAGCCGGTGGACAGGTTCGAATTCAAGCATACTCCCGTCAAGAAGGGGGAGTGCATCGGCTGCCACGACCCGCACCAGTCGGCGGCGCCCAAGCAGCTGAAGAAGGTCAAGACCTCCGAGCTGTGCTACTCCTGCCACAAGAACACCCAGCAGGTTAAGAAGTTTCTCCATGGTCCCGTCGCCACCGGCGACTGCAACGTGTGCCACAACCCGCATTCATCGCCGAATCCAAACCAGCTGGTGGCCCTCGGGAACGACGCCTGCTTCCTCTGCCACGAGGACCGCAAGGCCGGGTTCACCCGGAAATACCCCCACAAGCCGGCGCAGGAATCGTGCATGAAATGCCACGACGCGCATAATTCGGACCATTCTTTCATGCTTTCGAGCGAGGGGACGGCGCAGTGCCTCGCCTGCCACAAGAAGATGGGGGAATTGCTCGCCGCCTCGACGATGAAGCACGGAGCGCTTCTGAAGGGGCCGTGCACTGCCTGCCACACCGCGCACTCCTCGGACTTCCCGCGGCAGCTGAAGACGCACACCAAGGACATCTGCTACACCTGCCACAAGGAGATGGGGTCGAAGGTCC
>JAENIX010000040.1 GCA_016844415.1 Actinomycetota bacterium
GTTCTCATCCCGTCCCCGACGGTCCCGACCTACGATCTGCAGCCGGAGATGAGCGCATATGAAGTGAGTGAGCGGGCGGAGGCGGAGGTCGCGTCGGGAAATTACGACGCGATGATCCTGAATTTCGCCAACGGGGACATGGTCGGCCACACGGGGATCCTCTCCGCAGCGATCAAGGCCGTTGAATCCGTCGACGAAAACCTGCGCCGCGTGGTGGAAAAAATCTGGGAGCGCGGGGGAGCCGCCATCATAACCTCCGACCACGGAAACGCCGAACTGATGGCGGATCCGGTAACCGGTGAGCCGCACACCGCGCACACGACCAATCCCGTCCCCCTGATATTCGCGGACCCGTCGGGGAAGGGGATCGCGCTGAAGGAGGACCGGGCGCTGGAGGACCTGGCCCCCACCCTCCTCCGGCTGTTGGAAATACCCGCTCCGGCGGAGATGACGGGGCAGGACCTGCGGTGAGCCTGTTTTCGAAGGAGAGAAGGAGAAAGGAGAGACGCCAGCGCATGGCAACGGTTATTTTCACTGTCCAAAGCGGCAGGGACCGCTCGAAGGTTTCCTCGCCCGTGACCGGAACCGTAAGGGACCTGACGCCGCTGGGGATGTCGGTCGTCACGCCGAAGATCGCGCCCGACGGCATCCACATCATGTACGACACCCTGATGACCACTCACAACCGGATAGACGCGACCGTATTCGTCGAGGGAGATCCCCCGGTGAGGGTTTCAGGGAGGGTCGTCTGGTTCCGGGGGGCCGACGAGCCGAAGGGGGCGTACATCTTCGGAATGCAGTTCGATAAATCCAAGGACGAATTCGAGGAAGGCTTGAGCCTCCGGTAGCGCACCCGGCCATATTTACGCTTGCCTTGGGAAAACGTCCGGATATACTGTGGGTTTCCGCAAGCGGGAGGGTTACTTGCGTGCGAGAGTGGCGGAATGGCAGACGCGCCGGACTTAGGATCCGGTGGGCAACCATGAGGGTTCAACTCCCTCCTCTCGCACCAGCGAACGGCGTGCCGTTATCTAAATAAAAGGAAGACACAGCGACGATGAAGACGAGCGTGGAAACGGTCAGCGGCGTGGAGAAACGGGTCCGGGTGGCGATCCCGGCGGACGAGGTTGGCCGGAAGATCGAGGAGGGGTACGCGGAAGTCCGTAAAATGGTTCCGATCCGGGGGTTCCGGAAAGGGAAGGCCCCGATGCATATGGTGAAGCGTCTCTACAAGGACCACGTGGAGGGCGAGGTCGCCGAGCACCTGATCAAGGATTCGATCCACGAAGCCGTCAAGGAGAACAACCTGCGCGTGCTTTCCACGCCGAAGTTCGACGGAGGAAAGCTTGCTGAAGGAGAAGAGTTCGCGTTTACCGTGACCTTCGAGGTGCTCCCGGAGATCACGGCCGTGGATTACAAGGGTCTACCGGTTGTGAAGGAAAAGGTGCAGGTCATGGACGCGCAGATCGACGGAGCCCTTTCCAACCTGCGGGAATCGTTCGCGAACTACCACTCCGTGGAGGACCGGGGTGCCGCGGAGGGGGATATGCTCGAGGTGAGTTTCTCCTCGTCCGCGGAAGGAACGGCGATCGAGAGCGGCGAATCCTCCAGCCTGATTCTCGGCCAGGGGATGCCGTTCGGGAAGAAGTTCGAAGAGGAACTTGCGGGCGCGAAAACAGGCGACCGGAAGGCCATCGAGGTGGATTATCCGGCGGAAGTCCCCAACAAGAAGTACGCCGGGAAAAAGGTGGCTTTCGACGTAACGGTGAGCGCGGTACGTGAGAAGCGCCTCCCGGAGCTGGACGATGAATTCGTGAAGAATTTCGGTGACATAAAGAGCATGGCGGAACTTCGGGAAAAGGTGGTCGAACGGCTGCGGGCGGAAGGGGAGGAGCGGTCCCGGCGCGGCGCGGAAGAGGGGATCAGGAATGGGCTCCTGGAGAAGAACGCGTTCGACGTCCCCCAATCGCTGGTCGACCGCCAGATCATCCATATGATAGAGGATACTGCGAACCGGCTCGCATCCCAGGGGGTGGACCTAAAGAAAGTGAACATGGATTTCGATAAGATGAAAGAGAGATTCGCTCCGGGCGCGGAGCGGACCGTCCGGGTTTCCCTGCTTCTCGAAGCGGTCGCGAAGCAGGAGAATATCGATGTCCCTTATTCCGACATCGAGGCCGAGATGAAAGGGATGGCGGAAGCCGCGCAGATGAGCTACGAGAAGGTGAGGGAGATCTACGGCGACGAGGAGAGGATGGACGTCTTGCGGAACCGGCTCCTGGAAAGGAAAGCGATGGAGTTCCTGATGGAAAACGCAAAGGTCAAGGAGGAGGTCGCGTCCGAATGAATCTAGTTCCCATCGTGGTGGAGCAGACCAGCCGCGGCGAGCGGTCCTACGACATCTTTTCCCGGCTGCTCAAGGACCGGATCGTCTTCATCGGGGACCAGATCGACGACGACGTCGCCAACCTGGTGATCGCCCAGCTCCTGTTCCTGGAGGCCGATGATCCGGACAAGGACGTCAACATCTACATCAACTCCCCCGGCGGGGCGGTGACGGCGGGCATGGCGATATACGACACGATGCAGTTCATCAAGCCCAACGTGGCGACGGTGTGCATCGGGCAGGGCGCCTCGATGGCCGCGGTGCTCCTGGCCGGAGGGGCGCACGGGAAGCGGACGGCGCTGCCCAACGCGCGGATCCTCATCCACCAGCCGATGGGCGGGACGCGGGGCCAGGCCACCGACATCAAGATCCAGGCCGAGGAGATCCTCCGGATGCGGGATGAGCTGAACAAGATCCTTTCCAAGCACACGGGGCAGTCCCTGGACCGTATCGCGATGGACACCGAGCGGGACTACTTCATGTCGGCGGAGCAGGCGAAGACCTATGGTATAATCGACCAGGTTGTAGAGAAACGGCAGGCGGCCGCAAAGCCGCTCGTGGATTGATGGAGGGCCCCCCGGTGACGCGTAAATTCAACGACAAGCCGAACCTCCTGGTCTGCTCCTTCTGCGGGAAGGCGCAGAACGAGGTGCGCAAACTCATCGCGGGCCCGACGGTCTACATCTGCGACGAGTGCGTGGAGCTGTGCAACGACATCATCTCCGAAGAAAGCGAAGTCGAACATTCCTTAGACGAGAAGAGGCGGCGGCTTCCCAAGCCGACGGAAATAAAGAAGATCCTGGACGATTACGTCATCGGGCAGGAGCGCGCCAAGAAGATCCTTTCCGTGGCGGTGTACAACCACTACAAGCGGATCGAGTCGCGTTCCACCGACGGGATAGAGCTCCAGAAGTCGAACATCCTGCTGTTGGGCCCCACCGGCAGCGGGAAGACCCTGCTCGCCCAGACCCTCGCCCGGATCCTCAACGTGCCGTTCACGATAGCCGACGCGACCACCCTCACCGAAGCGGGGTACGTGGGCGAAGACGTGGAGAACATCATCCTTGCCCTTCTCCAGGCGGCGGACTACGACGTGGAGAAGGCGCAGAAGGGGATCGTCTACATCGACGAGATCGACAAGATCGCGCGAAAATCCGAGAACCCCTCCATCACCCGGGACGTATCCGGGGAAGGCGTCCAGCAGGCGCTCCTCAAGATCCTGGAAGGGACCGTGGCCAACGTTCCCCCGAAGGGGGGCCGCAAGCATCCGCAGCAGGACTTCATCAAGGTGGACACCACGAACATCCTCTTCATCTGCGGCGGGGCGTTCGTAAGCCTCGACGGGATCGTGGAGCGGCGGACCGCGAAGAAGACGATGGGGTTCGGCGCCGACATAGTTTCGCGGACCGAGCGGAACCTGGGGAAGCTCCTCGAGGCCGTGCTGCCGGAGGACCTGATCAAGTACGGGCTGATCCCCGAATTCGTGGGCCGGCTGCCGGTTCTCGCCACCCTTCACGAGCTGGACGAGGACGCGCTGGTCCAGATCCTCATGCGCCCCAAGAACGCGCTCGTCCGCCAGTACCAGCGGCTGTTCGAGTTCGAGAACGTCAAGCTGGAGTTCTCGGATCCGGCGCTGCGGACCATCGCAAGGCAGGCGATGGAGCGGAAGGCGGGAGCGCGGGGCCTGCGGTCCATTCTCGAGCACATCATGCTCGACGTCATGTATGAAATACCCTCCCAGAGCAACATAAAGAAGTGCATCATCACGGAAGACGTGGTGAGCGGCAAGGTCCCCCCGGAGATCGTGCAGGGCAAGAAGGCGGAGCTGGCGTGACGCTGGCGGCCTCCCCGACTATCGGGGAGACGGTCGCGACACGGAGGGTCTGATGGAAGACAGGAAGAAGATCCTTCCGCTCCTGCCCCTGCGCGACATAGTCGTGTTTCCGCACATGGTGGTACCGCTGTTCGTGGGGCGCGACAAGTCGATCGCGGCCCTCGAGACCGCGCTGTCCTCTGACCGCCTCATCTTCCTTGCCGCCCAGCAGGACGCGACGACGAACGATCCCGCGGAGGAAGACATCCACCGCGTCGGGACCGTCAGCCACATCATCCAGCTCCTCAAGCTTCCCGACGGGACGGTCAAGGTGCTCGTCGAGGGGCGCGCGAGGGCGAGGGTCCTGCACTACCTGCCCAACGACCGCTTCTTCCAGGTCAGCACCGAGGAGATCGTCCCGGAGCGAATAGCGGGGCCGCATGCGGAAGCGCTGGTGCGAAACGTGCTCTCCTCCTTCGAAAGTTACTCCAAGCTCAGCAAGAAAGTCCCAGCCGAGGTGCTCGCGCAGGTCGCGGCCATGCAGGACCCCTCGCGGGTCGCGGACGTGGCGGGTGCGCACATGCCGGTCAGGCTATCCGACAAGCAGGCGATCCTGGAGCTCGAGTCGGAGCAGGAGCGTCTCGAGAAGCTTCTCTCTCTCATTGAGGCGGAGATCGAGATCCTGGAGATCGAGCGGAAGATCCGCGGCCGCGTCAAGAAGCAGATGGAGAGGACCCAGCGGGAGTTCTACCTGAACGAGCAGATGCGCGCCATCCAGAAGGAGCTCGGGCAGGCGGACGAGGGCAAGACGGAGCTGGACGAGCTCGAGGAGAAGGTCAAGAAGAAGGGGATGAGCAAGGAGGCGGCGCAGAAGGCGCAGAAGGAGATCAAGAAGCTCCGGATGATGTCCGCGATGTCCGCCGAGGCGACCGTCAGCCGCAACTACGTCGACTGGCTCATTTCCATCCCCTGGCAGGAGCGCAGCGAGGACAAGCTGGACATCGAGGCGGCGGAGAAGGTCCTGGACGAAGACCATTACGGACTCGAGAAGCCCAAGGAGCGCATCGTCGAATACCTCGCGGTCCGCAAGCTGGTGGCCAAGCTGAAGGGCCCGATCCTGTGCTTCGTGGGACCCCCCGGCGTTGGAAAGACCTCGCTGGCCCGGTCGATAGCGCGAGCGACCGGCCGCAAATTCGTGCGGATGTCGCTGGGAGGGGTGCGCGACGAGGCGGAAATCCGGGGCCACCGGCGGACGTACATCGGGGCGCTGCCCGGCAAGATCATCCACCAGATGAAGAAGGCGGGGACGCTGAACCCGGTGTTCCTGCTCGACGAGGTCGACAAGATGTCGATGGACTTCCGGGGAGACCCTTCGTCGGCGCTCCTCGAGGTGCTCGACCCGGAGCAGAACAACACATTCAACGACCACTACCTGGACATCGATTACGACCTGTCCGACGTCATGTTCCTGACCACTGCGAACATGCTGCACGGGATCCCGCCGCCCTTGCAGGACCGGATGGAGATCATCCGCCTGCCGGGGTACACGGAGGTGGAGAAGCTCCACATCGCGCTCAACCATCTCCTGAAGAAAAAGCGGGACGAGCACGGCCTGTCGGCCGGCAAGGTCTCGTTCACCGACGCGGCCATCCTGCATATCATCCGCTACTACACGCGCGAGGCCGGGGTGCGCAACCTGGAGCGGGAGATCGCATCCATCTGCCGCAAGATCGCACGCGAGGTGGTGAAGGATCCGTCCGTCGAGAAGGTGCGCGTCACCCCGCATGCCGTCCGCCGGTATCTGGGCTCCGCGAAATACCGGTACGGTGAGGCGGAGGAGAAGGGCCAGATCGGTCTGGGCACGGGGCTGGCGTGGACGGAGTTCGGCGGGGAGCTACTGCTGATCGAGGCCGCGCTCATGCCGGGGAAGGGAAACCTGAAGGTGACGGGGAAGCTGGGGGAGGTGATGCAGGAATCGGCGCACGCCGCGCTCTCCTACATCCGGACCCGGGCGGACCGGATGGGGCTGGACAAGCTCTTCTACCAGAAGATCGACATCCACATCCACGTGCCGGAGGGGGCCATCCCGAAGGACGGCCCGTCGGCGGGGATCACGATGGCGACGGCGCTCGCGTCGGCGCTGCTGAAAGTTCCCGCGCGCAACGACCTTGCGATGACGGGGGAGATCACCCTGCGGGGACGCGTCCTTCCGGTCGGCGGGATCAAGGAGAAGCTGCTCGCGGCACACCGCGGCGGGATAAAGACCGTCATCCTGCCCGCGGACAACGAGAAGGACATGGCGGAGATCCCGTCAAAGATCCGGAAGAGCCTCGAGATAATCTTCGTACGGCACATGGACGAGGTGATCGAGGCGGCCATCAGCCTATCCGCCGACGTAAAGCCGGCCGAGCTTATATCTCCTCCGGAGCCGGAGCCCCAGGACCTGCCTCCCGCTCCCGAGGACGGGGAAGTTATCCGGCACTGACCTAAGAACCGGGACGTTCCTTAGAACTCACCTGCGCTGCGCCGCTAACGAATCCAATCATCGAAACCGGAATGCGCGTACGCCGCAGTGGGTCCGGCACAGCGAGGAGCCGAGGCGACACCGCCTCGAGTCTGAACCCACCCAACAAGGGAAGTGAAGCTTAGCGTACCAAGCAACATGGCCGACCACTGGGAGATAACCGAGGGGCACGTAAAACAAAGGGGGATCGGAGCCTGGCGACACAGCGAGCACGGAGCCCCCGGAGGCGCAGCGGCTTCCGGGTGTTATTTCGATATGCGCGCATTTTTTAACAGGAGTGCTTAGGATGTGGGTGCTCTTCTTCGGCGACGTCGTCGGCAAGCCGGGCCGGAAGGCCGTCCGGGAGTTCCTTTCCCGGCTGGCTGGCAGGCGCGACGTCGATCTGGTAATCGCGAACGGGGAGAACGCGGCGGGCGGCGTCGGAGTGACACAGCCTGTCGTCCGGGAACTGTTCGACGCGGGAGTGGACGCGCTGACCAGCGGCAACCA
>JAENIX010000041.1 GCA_016844415.1 Actinomycetota bacterium
CCGGCCGAAGAACTTGATCCCGTTGTCCTGGTAAGGGTTGTGCGAGGCCGAGATCACCACCCCCGCGTCCGCCCTCATGGAATGCGTGAGAAACGCGATGCCGGGTGTGGGCAGCGGCCCGACCAGCAGGACGTCTCCACCCATGGAGCAGATCCCTGCAGCCAGCGCCGTTTCAAACATGTAGCCGGAGAGACGGGTGTCTTTACCGATCACGACCTTGTGCCGCCCCCCGCTATTCCGGAAGACGTGCGCCACCGCCTGCCCCAGCGCCAGCGCGTTTTCCACCGTCATCGGCTCGGTGTTCGCGACCCCCCGCACCCCATCGGTCCCGAATAGTTTCCTGCGCAACTTGCTCCCTCCCCTATTTCCGGAAATAGATCGTCACGCGGACTTCAGGTTTCCCGATGATTTTAGCATGCCCCTCCGTCAATTCCACATGGGCGTGCTCCGTGACGACATCCTTGTCCTCAGCAGGCGCCGGGACGTATACGAGCAACGACTTCATTCGCGAAAATTCCTCTGGGAGCGCCTCGACCTCGAGAAACGGTGGCGTGATTTTGATCCTGGCGACCTTCCGCCTGGGTTCCGCTGAATCTCCGATGCGCGCGACCACGGGAAGCCGCCGCCTCTCCAGCCTTTCCAGCGACACTTCGACGGCGTTCGGATAGATCCGCTGCACCTTTACGCCCGGCGGGACCCGTATCGAGCGTTCCTCGATTCGCACCACCTGCCGCCCCGCTCTTGCCTCGGACAGGTCGATCGCCGCGGTGACTTCCGCCTGCTGTGGCGAGCCGAGCAGCGACGGGGGCCCTGCAAGTCGAACTTCCACCTGCCTCTCGACCTTGTTCGTGACCGTCATCCCGGCGGGGACGTTGCGGATCTCAAGAGGGACGGCGAACCCGACCAGCACCTTGGTCTCCCCCGCGACGAACCACCACAGGACGACCGCCAGGGCCAAGGCGAGGATCTTCAGCCCCAGGTTCTTCCGGGCGAAACCACGCAGGAACTGGAGGACATCATCCCTCCGAATCATTTCCCTCATCGCCTTTCCCGAACAGCCTTCCGAGGATCTCCCGCAATTCCATCGCCCCGCTTGCGCTTTCCATCCGCCGGTCGTGGAAGACCGTGACGTTCCCCGTCTCTTCCGAGATCACCACGGAGACGGCATCGGTCTCCGCCGAGACGCCCCAAGCCGCCCGGTGCCTCGTCCCCATCGTTTTCACGACAGAGGATTCCGCCGAGACGGGCAGGATGATCCCCGCGGCCGAAACGCGGTCCCCCCTCAGGATCACCGCGCCGTCGTGCATCGGGGACTTCGTGGACAGGATCGACGCCAGAAGGTCATATGAAAATATTGCATCCAGCTTCTTCCCGTGCTCGACATGCTCCTCGAGCCCCATCTCCCGCTCGATAATAAGGATCGCCCCGATCCTCGCGTCCGCAAGCCGCATGACGCACTTTACCAGCTCGTCCAGTAAATCCGGCTTCGGCACCGCCGGAGCCCGCCCGAAAATCGGCACCTGCCCCACCTTTGCCAACCCCCTGCGGATCTCGCTCTGGAAGATCACGACAAGGATTATGATCAGCCCGCCGAGGAAATTCCCCACCAGCCACTGGAACGTGACCATCCCCAGTCTGCGGGAAAGAACGAACATCCCCATAAGGACAAGCAGTCCAAGGAGCATCTGGACGGCCCGGGTCCCTCGAACGAACAGGAGGATCCAGTAAATAATGAAAGCGACGACGAGGATGTCCAGGAAGTCCGCGAACCGCACCGCCGGAAGAAAGCCTAACATTCCGAACCATCCCGGATGGCGGCCACTACACGCACCACGTCCCGCATTTCCGGCACATCGTGGACCCGCAAGACGTCCGCTCCCAGGAAAGCGGAAACCGCCACGGAGGCCGCAGTGCCGAAAACCCGGTCGCCCGGATCCTTTCCCGTGATCTTGCCGATGAACGATTTCCTGGATGTCCCGAAAACGACCGGTCTTCCGAGATTGCGCAGGTCGGGCAGGTGGCGATGAAGCGCCAGGTTATCCTCGAGTCGTTTCCCGAATCCAATGCCGGGATCGACCAGGATCCGCTCACGCGAAACTCCCGACCGGATCGCGGCTTCCACTCGCGCCGCAAGCTCCTCCAGCAGTTCGTCGAACAGCGATCCATATGACGGGGACGCCTGCATCGTCGAAGGCGTCCCGCGACGGTGCATCAGCACGACGGCGCATCCGGATTCCGCGGCGAACTCCGCCATCTCCGGGTCGTCGGTCAGAGCGCTCGTATCGTTGATGATGCATGCGCCTGCGGCAACCGCATTCCGCGCAACCGCCGCCTTGGTCGTATCGACGGACAGCAGCGCGTCCGTCTTCCGCGACAGTTCGCGGATCACAGGCACGACGCGCCCTATTTCCTCATCGACCGACACCGGTGAAGACCCGGGCCGCGTCGATTCCCCGCCGACATCGATGATATCCGCCCCCTCTTCCGCCATCGCAATCCCGTGACGGACAGCCGCTTCCGTTGAATGGAATCTCCCCCCGTCGGAGAAGGAATCGGGCGTGACGTTAAGGATTCCCATGATCCGCGGAGATCCACCCGGTGCCGAGCCGCTCAGCCGGATCTTTCGCCCCCGGCATTCCACGACGAAATCCCTCGACAGATACCGGCCGATCGCCTCACTGACAGGTGACAGCGCGGAAAGGGCTTTCGGACTCTCTTTCATCCACGCGTCCACCTGTTCCGCCGACGATACGGAAAACAATATTTTCTCTTTCCCCCGGACAGCCGTGATTCCCCGCGCTGGAAAAAAAGCAAGCAGGAATCGGGAGACATCGCTTTCGGACATGCAGACAAGAAACGGCCTCAATTCCGTGCAAAGCCGTCCCGCATCGATGGAAGATACTTCGAGAAAGGATAGGCGTTTGCGCGCCTCCTCCGGGTTCCCGACGTGCACCACCCGGATCACCGGCGAACTACCGCGCTCAGGCGGGCGATCCGGCCTGCGGCTCCGGAGTCCCCTCCGCCGGGACGGACACGAGCCCTTCGATTATCCGCTTGATATCCGCGCCGTCGATGACCTCCTTTTCAAGGAGGGTCTTTGCGACCTGGTGCAGCACGTTCATGTTCGACATCAGGATCGATTTCGCGCGCTCGTAACAGGAGGTGATGATCTCCTTTATCTCCTGGTCGATATCCCGCGCCGTGGCCTCGCTGAAATCCTTATGCCGGGAGATATCCCTTCCGAGGAAGATCATCTCCTGTTTCTGCCCGAAGGTGACGGGCCCCATCTTCTCGCTCATCCCCCACTCGCAGACCATCTTCCGCGCGATGATCGTGGCGCGCTCGATGTCGTTCCCGGCCCCGGTGGTAAGCTCTCCACGCACCAGCTCCTCGGCGACACGGCCTCCCATCAGGATCGTGATGTTGTTTTTCAGATACTCACTCGAATACGTGTGCCGCTCGTCTATCGGCAACTGCTGCGTAATGCCCAGCGCCATTCCACGCGGGATGATGCTGACCTTGTGGATCGGGTCGGCGCCCGGGATGAGAGTCGCCACAATGGCGTGCCCCCCCTCGTGATAGGCCGTGGACCTTTTCTCGTCCTCGCTTATGATCATCGACCGGCGCTCCCGGCCCATCATCACCTTGTCCTTGGCCATCTCGAAGCAATCCATCGACACTTTCATGAGACCGACGCTCGCCGCGTGAAGCGCCGCCTCGTTGCAAAGGTTGGCCAGGTCCGCGCCCGTGAACCCGGGCGTACCCTTCGCAAGTATCTCCAGGTTAACGTCCTCCCCCAGCGGAATCTTCCGGATGTGGACGTTCAGGATCTGCTCCCGCCCCTTCACGTCGGGCTTGGGGACGACCACCTGCCGGTCGAATCTCCCAGGCCGCATCAAGGCCGGATCAAGCACGTCAGGCCGGTTCGTGGCGGCGATCAAAATCAGCCCCTCGTTCGTCTCGAACCCGTCCATCTCCACCAGCAACTGGTTCAGCGTCTGCTCCCGCTCGTCGTGCCCGCCTCCCAGACCCGCTCCCCTGTGCCTGCCCACTGCGTCGATCTCATCGATGAAGATGATGCAGGGCGCCGACTTCTTCCCCTGGATGAACAGGTCGCGCACCCGGGCCGCGCCGACTCCGACGAACATTTCCACGAAATCAGACCCGCTGATCGAGAAGAACGGAACCCCCGCCTCCCCCGCGATCGCCCTTGCGAGCAACGTCTTCCCGGTCCCGGGAGCCCCAACGAGCAGGACCCCCTTCGGGATCCGTCCGCCCAGCCGGGTGAACTTCTTCGGGTCTTTAAGGAACGCTATGATCTCCTGCAGCTCTTCCTTGGCCTCCTCGATCCCGGCGACGTCCGCAAACGTGGATTTGTGCGTCGATTCCGTTAAGAGCTTCGCCCGGCTCTTTCCGAACGACATCGCCTTCCCGCCTCCCGCCTGCATCTGCCGCATGAAGAAGATCCACACCCCGACCAGCAGAAGCATCGGCATCCAGGAAACCAGCAGCGTCATGTACCAGGGATTGTCGTCCAGCGGCCTGGCGGTGATTTTCACGTTCTTCGACCGGAGGTTTTTCACCAGGTCGGGGTCTTCCGGGGCGTAGGTGTGGAACGCCTTCTTCTCCTTGCCGGAAGTGTCCGTATATTTCCCGGTGATCTCCTGCCCCCTGATGGTGACTTCCTTAACCTTCCCGGTCTCAACCGCGACGTTCAAGTCCGTGAAGGAGATATCCTCCTGCTCAACCTTCTGCGTCTTGAAGGTGTTGAAGAGGAACACCATCGCCAGGGCGATGAGCATCCACAGAGCCAGATTTCTATAAAACTGATTCAAGGTGTAGGTTCTCCCGTTAGATGTTTTCTACAATCAATATTAACATACGGTAAATTTCCGTCTATACCAGTCGCTTCCGGGGGTATAGTCACAGCCCCTTAATCGCCGCATTCATCCTTTCAAAATGCTTCCTGTTAAAGGTGGCAATCGCATCCGCGCCGGACTTCCGCATGCTTGCAAGAATGTAGGCATCGGCATATTCCTGCCCGCTGCTTCGCGCGATGCCGATCGCATCTTCCACCAGGTCTGCGTCCAGCATCCTCAACCCTGGCAATACGGCAAGCCTGGACAGGACGTCCAGCACCTTTTCACGGGGAACATCGTAGGCAGAGCGGAGCGTCCAGGCGATCTCGAACAGCACGGTCGGTCCGGTGATCAACCCGCACTTGCCGGCAGCTGCCTTGCGCAGGAGATCCGCGGCGCGACCGTGCTGATCCCCGTCGTCCTCGGTGAAGAAGCGCAAAAATACGTTCGCGTCGACAAAAAGCGTCTTCACAGGCGTGTTCGCTTGTTCCGGGCCGCGACCGCCTTCAGCATCTTTTGCCGTTCTTCCTCCGTGGGCAGGGGTTTCCCAAGGAACCCTTCCAGTTCGAAAAAGTCGGCGGTCCGCCTTATGACAATGGCGTCACCGGTTGTCTCGATGACAAGGCGGTCATGGGGCCTCATGCCCAGATTTTTCCGCAGTCTGGCCGGAAGGGTGATCTGCCCCTTGGCGGAGAGAGTGGCGATCGGCATGGCTTGTTTCCCCCATCTTTTGATATGTCGTAAATATTTTAATTAGTAAAGCGTTCTTTGTAAAGTAGGATTATCGATACAAGGATCAGATACCGGCAGAGTTCTTAGCAACGTCCCAGTTCCAAGGTATGGAGAATCACAGTGCATTTTGTCCGACCCGTCACCGGGGCGTGGGCGGAGCGGATGACCCCGGGGATCCAGAGGATCGTTCCCTTCGGGTCGCATACGACCGGGCGGCCCCACCGTTCCTCACGCGGGACCTTGCGATCGATCAGGATCTCCTTTACCTTTTTCTCCGCCGCAAGCCCGAACGGCCGGATCCGGTCGCCGGCACGCATCGGACGAACCGACAGAGGGAGAATGATTTCATCGCGGTCGAAGGCGGCGGCCCGCTCCCCCTTCGACAGAAGTTTGAGGGATGCAGCCGAGATCTTCCTTTTTTCTTCCATTCTCAGCGCCGGTGCGTGAAAGAGTTTCTCCGGTTTCCTGCTCGATCTCGATGCCGGTTGGGACTTTCCCGCATCAATCTCCATGATCGACTCTGAATACCGGTTCCGCAGGACGACTCCCTTCCCCACATTCAGGCGCGCGGATGCCCCGCCCGACACTATCAGCCGGTCCATCGACTCGAGGAGCCGCTCGTTCGGCGCGACGCCGACCCGTTCGAAACAGATGATCTGAAGGATCATCTTTCGAAGGGCGGACGGAAGTGTTTCGAACGATTTACGCGGAAAACGCAGCCCGTTTCTTTTGATCCAGCGGCGCGCAGCCGTTTCCATGAAATCGTCGATCTCCCGGAAACGCTCGCCCAGCGCGAAGATCCGCTTCTTCACCGACTTTCCGTACCGCTTCTCCAGCAGCGGGATCAGCACGTGCCGGATCCAGTTCCGTTCGAACCGGGTGTCGGAATTCGACTTGTCGACGCGATATGAGATCTTGTGCTTGTGGAGATCCGCCAGGATCTCCTCACGCCACGTGTCCAACATCGGACGTTCGATGCCGTCGGCCGTCTTCCGCGGGATCCCTTTCAACCCCGAAATCCCCGCCCCTTCCAGAACACGCATCAGGACCGTCTCCACCTGGTCGTCCGCGGTGTGCGCAAGGAGGATTTTCCCGGCGCCGGAACTTGCCTGCAACTCTCTCAGGAATGCATACCGGAGATCCCGGGCACGCTCCTCAAACGCCGTCCCGGTCGATGAAGCAGCACCATTCCTAGACACGCGTTTCACACGAACCGGAAGGTCTTTATTCCTCGCCATCGTTTCCACGAACCGCATATCCTCATCCGATTCCCTGCCCCTCGCTCCATGATTTACATGTGCGACCAGCGTCTCCCCGCCCTCAAAACCGTACCGGTGCAACAGATACACCGAATACGCCCCCCCGGAAACGGCGAGGATCCGTTTCGCCATTCAAGCCGGTTCTTCCTTAACTTTTTTCATGACCCGGGATTTCCAGTAGAACCCAAGAATGCATGTTTTTAAGCCTTATGTTTCACGGGAAGCTTGAGGCGTTTTCCCTTGCGGATGAGCACTTCGTCGAACGTCACGAACGCTTCAACTTCGTCGCAACCGGCCAAGTGAAGGGCGTCCGCGAAGTCGATGCCTCTCCGAAACCA
>JAENIX010000243.1 GCA_016844415.1 Actinomycetota bacterium
TTTCGTCATAGGGTCCAAAACTTTCGAAAGGGAAAGGGGGAAACGGACGCGGTGAATAAAATCGGAAAGGCAGAAACGGTCGAGGCGTTGAAGGCCGCCATCGCGGCGCAGCGCGGGGCCGTGGTCGCGGAATACCGGGGGCTGAAGGTCCTGGAGATCACGGCCCTCCGGAAGAAGCTTCGCGCGATCGACGCCGAGATCAGGGTGGTGAAGAACACCTTGATCCGGCGGGCCGCGGAGGGGACGCCGTTCGAGGGGCTCTCCGCGCATTTCACGGGGCCGACGGCGGTGGCGTTTTCGCATGGCGATCCCGTCGCGATGGCGAAGGTGATGAAGGAGTTCGCGGCCGCCAGTCCCAAGGTGACGCTGCGGCCGCCAGTCCCAAGGTGACGCTGCGAGCGGGGTTCGTGGAGGGCAGGGTGCTCTCCGCGAAGGATGTCGAGACCCTGGCGAGCGTCCCTTCCCGCGAGGTCCTGCTCTCACGGCTGGTCGGCGGGCTGGCTTCGCCGATCACCCGCCTGGCCCAGGCGCTCTCCGGGCCACCTCGTAAACTGGTGTACGTCCTCGAGTCCATCCGCAAGCAGAAAAATTCATAAAACATTTAGGGAGGATCGAACGAAATGGCTTCCATGAACAAGGATGAATTCATCGCGATGGTGGAGGGGATGACCGTTCTCGAGCTGCACGAGATCGTGAAGGCGCTCGAGGACCGGTTCGGCGTGACGGCGGCGGCTCCCGCGGCGGCCGCGGCGGCTCCCGGGGCGGCGGCCCCCGTGGTGGAGGAGAAGACGGAGTTCGACGTCATCCTCACCGGCTTCGGCGCCAACAAGATCCAGGTCATCAAGGTGGTCCGCGAGCTCACCAGCCTGGGGCTCAAGGAGGCCAAGGACCTGGTCGAGGGCGTTCCCAAGCCGATCAAGGAAGCGATCGCCAAGAAGGACGCCGAGGGGATGAAGAAGAAGATCGAAGATGCCGGCGGGACCGCGGATATAAAGTAACCGCTATCGCAGGCGTCGGCAACCGCGGCGGGGGGCGACCGTCCCCCGCCGCATTCACGGTTTTATCCCCGGGGTGACACGATGGCTTATCTGGATTACAGGAACCGGATCAAGCGGGTGGACTTCTCGAAGAACGAGAAGGTCCAGGAGATTCCGAACCTCATACAGGTCCAGCAGGAGTCGTACGCGGAGTTCCTGCAGGCGGACCTTCCGCCCGAGAAGCGCAGGGACGTGGGGCTCCAGACCGTCTTCAAGGGAATCTTCCCCATCGCCGACTACAACGGGCGCGCCTCCCTCGAGTTCCTCTCCTACGCGATCGGCGAGCTGAAGTGGTCGGAAGAGGAGTGCCGCGAGCGCGGGGTGACGTATGCCGCCCCCATCAAGGTGACGGTCCAGCTGGTCATCTTCGACGTGGACGAGAAGACCGGAGCCCGGACGATCCGGGACGTCAAGGAGCAGGAGGTCTTCTTCGGGGAGATCCCCCTCATGTCGGAGCGGGCCACGTTCATCATCAACGGCACCGAGCGGGTCATCGTCAGCCAGCTCCACCGGTCTCCGGGCGTCTTCTTCGAGCACGACAAGGGCCGCTCGCACGCGTCGGGGAAAGTGCTGTTCAGCGCGCGGATCATCCCGTATCGCGGTTCGTGGCTCGATTTCGAGTTCGACCACAAGGACGCGCTCTACATCAAGATCGACCGGAAGCGGAAGTTCCCCATCGCCGTGCTGCTGCGCGCGTTCGGGCGGACCACCGAGGAGCTCCTGCGGATCTTCTACGACGCGGAAGATGTCACCCTCCAGGGGGAAAAGTACGCCAAGGATTTCCGTCCGGAGCTGATGGTGGGGCTGAAGATGCCCGTGGAGGTCCGTCACCCCGCCAAGCCGGGAGAGATCGCCTTCAAGAAGGGCGTGAAGATCAGCAAGAAGCGCGTCGAACGGTACGCCCGCGAGGGGGTCGCCTTCGGCCGGATCCTGTTGCCGTCGGACGATCTCATCGGCAAGGTGGTCGTCTCCGACGTCGCCGACCCCGCGACCGGAGAGGTCGTGGTCGAGTGCGGCCAGCAGATCACACCGGAAATCCTCGGGAAGCTTTGGGAGAAGAATGTCGAACGGCTTTCCATCTTCACGCTCGAGAACTCCGACCGCGCCGTCTGGGAAGGTCTGGTCTCCGACAAGATCAAGACCCGTGAAGAGGCCCTGAAGGAGATCTACAAGAAGATGCGCCCGGGCGACCCCCCGACGAAGGACGCCGCCAAGACGCTCTTCGAGAACATGTTCTTCAATCCCGAGCGGTACAGCCTGTCGCGGGTCGGCCGCCTGAAACTCGACCACAAGCTCGGGATCGCGGAAACCGACCTCGAGAAAACGGTCCTGACCCAGGAGGACATCCTGCGGGTCATCCGCTACCTGATCGGCCTGAAGAACGGCGTCGGGGAAGCGGACGACATCGACAACCTCGGAAACCGCCGTGTCCGCACCGTGGGCGAGCTGATCGAGAACCAGTTCCGGATGGGGCTGGTCCGCGTGGAGCGCGCCATCCGCGAAAAGATGGGGCTGCAGGACATCGAGACGCTGATGCCCCACGACATCATCAACGCGAAGCCGGTGTCCGCGGTCATCAAGGAGTTCTTCGGGTCGTCCCAGCTGTCGCAGTTCATGGACCAGACGAATCCGCTCTCCGAGGTGACGCACAAGCGGCGCGTCTCCGCCCTCGGGCCCGGCGGGCTGACCCGGGAGCGCGCGGGGTTCGAG
>JAENIX010000042.1 GCA_016844415.1 Actinomycetota bacterium
GATAACATCGAAGAGGTCGACCTGCTGCAGAAAGAGGCCGGGAAGACGGCGCATGCGGATGCCCCCGCAGGCGGGGAGGACGAGATGAGAGAACGGTTCTCCGCGAGGGCGCAGGAAATATTCGAGAAGGTGGCGGCCGAAGCCGTTGAGAAGGTCCTATGGGAACACATGGAGCGCTTCTCCGCCGAGATTTCCGCAAGGATCCGGGAGTCCGTCGAGGCCGTGGCGTGGGAAGTCATCCCCGCGACCGCGGAAGCGCTGATCCGCGAGGAGATCGCCCGGATCCGGCAGCAGGCCGAAAAGAAATCTCCCTGAAGAAATGACGATCCGGGAAACGGACAAGGCCTACGACCCGAAAGGGATCGAGGAGAAGTGGTACGCCTGGTGGCAGGAGTTGGGTCTGTTCCACGCAGACCCCGCCCGTCCCGGGGAATCGTATACGATCGTAATCCCGCCTCCGAACGTCACAGGATCCCTCCACATGGGGCACGCGCTGAACGTGACCCTCCAGGACGTGCTTATTCGCTACCATCTTATGTCGGGCCGCAACGCCCTGTGGCTGCCGGGGACAGACCATGCGGGAATCGCCACGCAGAACGTGGTTGAGCGGATCCTCGCCAAGGATGGGATCGGACGCCAGGACCTGGGGCGGGAAGCGTTCGTCGAGCGGGTCTGGAAGTGGAAGGAGGAAAGCGGCGGCGTCATCCTGCGGCAGCTCAAGCGCCTGGGCGCATCCTGCGACTGGGCGCGGGAGCGGTTCACGATGGACGAGGGGCTGTCGCGCGCCGTCCGGGAGGCCTTCACCCGCCTGTACCGCAAGGGGCTTATCTACCGTGGGCGCTATATCATCAACTGGTGCCCCCGCTGCCACACCGCACTCTCAGACCTCGAAGTCACCTACGAGGAGACGCGGGGATCGCTCTACTACATACGTTATCCGGAGATGTCCGGTGGCGTCGGCGTGGTGGTTGCGACGACGCGTCCCGAGACGATGCTCGGGGACACCGCCGTGGCGGTAAACCCCAAGGATGAGCGATTCCACGGCAGCGCCGGAACGACGCTGCGGCTTCCGCTCATGAACAGACCCATCCCCTTGATCTCCGATGAAATGGTGGACCGTGAGTTCGGGACCGGCGCGGTGAAGATAACCCCTGCGCACGATCCGAACGATTTCGAGGTTGCCAGGCGCCACGAACTCCCGTCGGTCCGCGTAATAGACGAATCGGGGAGAATGACGGAAGACGCGGGAGCCTTCGCCGGGATGGACCGGGCCGCCTGCAGGGAAGCCGTCGTCGCGAAGCTTACGGCGGAAGGGCTCCTGGAAAAGGTGGACCCATATCTTCACAATGTCGGGCACTGCTACAGGTGCAGGACGGTCGTCGAGCCGGCGGAGAGCATGCAATGGTTCGTCCGGACGAAGCCGCTGGCGGAGCCCGCGATCCGCGCGGTGAGGTCGGGCGAGACACGCATCGTGCCTTCACAGTGGGAGCGGACATATTTCGACTGGATGGAGAACATCCGCGACTGGTGCATCTCCCGGCAGATCTGGTGGGGGCACAGGATTCCCGCCTACCATTGCGGCGACTGCGGGAAGACGACCGTCGAGGCGGATACTCCCGACCGGTGCGCCTTCTGCGGCTCGCGGAGCCTGCGGCAGGAGGAGGACGTGCTGGACACGTGGTTCTCCTCCGCGCTTTGGCCGTTCTCCACGCTGGGATGGCCGGACGAAACCCCGGAATTGGCCCGGTACTATCCCACGTCCGCGCTTGTCACGGGGTTCGACATCATCTTCTTCTGGGTCGCCCGGATGATGATGATGGGGATCGAGTTCACCGGGAAAGCCCCTTTTCGCGACGTGGTGATACACGCGCTTGTGAGGGACGCCAAGGGCGAGAAGATGAGCAAGACCAGGGGGAACGTCATCGACCCGCTCGAGGTGATGGACCGCTACGGGACCGACGCCTTCCGCTTCACGCTGGTGGCGCTGGCCGCACAGGGCCGCGACATCCGGATGTCCGACGACCGCGTGGAAGGTTACCGCAACTTCATGAACAAGATATTCCAGGCCGGCCGGTTCGTCCGCATGCACGTGGACGGGGAGACGCCGCGGGAGCTTCCCGGAGAGCTTTCTGTGGCGGATCGATGGATCCTCTCCCGCCTCCAGCGCGCCGCCGAAGGGATTCGCCGCGGGATCGAGGATTACCGTTTCAACGACGCCGGCTCGGCGTTCTACCAGTTCACGTGGCACGAGTTCTGCGACTGGTACCTGGAGATGATAAAGCCGTCCCTGTCACCGGAGGCGGACCCGGCGGCAGTCCGCAACCAGCGCGCGGTTCTTCTTCACGCGTTCGAGACGATCCTCGCCCTGGGACACCCTTTCATCCCATTCCTCACGGAGGAGATCTGGCAGTCGCTCCCCGGGGAAAGGGACAGCATCCTCAGGCATCGATATCCGGCCGCCGACACTTCTATGATCGAAGTAGACGTGGAGCATGACATGGGGCGGCTGATGGAGGTCGTACGGGCGGTTCGCAACATCCGCAGCGAGCTGAACGTCCCCCCGGCGAAGAAGGTGGAGGTGCGGCTCAAGGGACGGGAGGAGGAGCTGGCGTTCCTTCGCGAGCACGAGGAGATCCTTCGCCGGTTGGCGCGCGCGGAGAAAGTGGTTTACAAGGGCCCGGAATATATCCCCGTCCAGGACGCGACCGCGGTGGTGAACGACATCGAGGTGTGCCTGCCCCTTGCAGGGCTCATCGACTTCGACCAGGAAGCCAGGCGGCTCCGGAAGGAGATCGACAAGGCGCAGGCCGAACATGCGCTGGTGACGGCGAAGCTTGCCAACGAAAAATTCGTGGCCAGCGCTCCGGCGGATATCGTCGAGGCCCACCGCGCCCGCAAGGACAGCCTCGAGGAGAAGCTTTCAAAGCTGTCAAGGAACCTGGAGCTGGTGACTCGCTACCTTTCATGATCGATCGAGCCGAGTTCGAAGATCTGGTCCGCGGGGCGCTTCGAGAGGATGCGCCTCTGGGCGATCCCTTCGGGGCGGCCTTCCGGCAGGAGGCGCAGGGCGTCTTCCTGGCGGGAGGGGCGGGGGTTTTCTGCGGAGGGCCGGTTGCCGCCGAAGTCCTGCGGCAGGTAGACCCTGCGGTATCCTTGGATTTCGTGGAGGATGGGTCGCGCATACGGGCCGGGGATAGGTTGGGCGGGGCGCGGGGCCCGGCGGGCGCGCTGCTGCTGGGCGAGAGGGTTGCGCTTAATTTCCTGCAAAGGCTTTCCGGCATCGCCACCGCGACGGCCCGGTACGTGGAGAAGGTAGCGCCGTTCGGGACGAGCATTCTCGATACGCGGAAAACCACCCCTCTTCATCGAACACTGGAAAAATATGCGGTTCGCGTCGGAGGGGGCGTCAACCACCGCTTCTCCCTCTCCGACGGCATCCTGATCAAGGAAAACGGGATCCGCGCGGCGGGGGGGATTCCGGAGGCCGTTGCGGTCGCTCGCCGGTGCGCCCCCCACCTGTCCCGGGTGGAAGTGGAAGCGGAAACGCTGGAGGAGGCTGAAGTCGCTGTCCGCGCCGGTGCCGACGCGGTTCTCCTCGACAACATGCCGCCCGAAATGGTCGCCGAGGCGGTGCGCAAGTTCGGCGGAAGCGTATTCCTCGAGGCGTCCGGAGGCATTCGCCTGGAAAACGTCGAGGCGTATGCTCGTACCGGTGTTCACGCGGTCTCGATCGGCGCGCTGACGCATTCTGCGGCGGCGCTGGATATTTCCTTCGAGTTGCTGCGGTGAATAGGTTCCCATGCATACTCATCCTTGCGGTCCTGATGGCGCTCGCGGAGAGATGCCAGGGCGCGCCATCGGGCTACCGCCTGATGGAGGCGACCGCCGCCTCGGTCAACGGCGAGGTCATCTTCCTTTCGGACGTTTCGAGAGAGGCCTGTTTCTACAGGTGCGGCGCGGTGCCCGGGCAGCCGGCTTCGGAGATTCCGCTTCCAGAAGCCAGGCAGAAGCTCGTCGCCGACGTCCTGGTCCTGCAGGAGCGCGTGAAACTCGGCCTGGGAGGGGTGGACAACTCGGCGCTCGCGACGATGGCGGCCGTCATCGAGTCGGGGATGAAGAAATGTTTATCCCCGTGCGCGGCTGCGGTTTCCGGGAAAGCGGCCCGCGGCCTCGCGGACCGCAGGTTGATGGTGCGCGAGTTCCTGGAAAAAAACATCGCCGTCTTCATAAACGTGACGGACGAGGATGTCAGGAAAGAGTTGGATGTGCGCTCGCGGACCGGCGCTCCGGAGAGCGAACTGTCGGAGGCGAAGATACGCAGCGACCTGTTCGCGGAGGAGGCGGCCGCGGAGATCAGAAACTGGTTCTCGCGGGCGGCATCGAAATCCCGTATCGTTTATTCTCCGATGGCGGAGCCATGAAAAAGGACCTTTACAGCCTGACAGTCCGTTCCTCCTTCGCCGCCGCCCACCTGCTGCGGGAATATCAGGGTAACTGCGAGCGGCTTCACGGCCACAACTGGCAGGTCGAAGCGACCGTCGAGGCGGAGGAGCTGGATGCGCGCGGGATGGCGCTGGATTTCCGCGAGATGAAAGCGGCGCTCCACGACATCCTTGCGCGCCTGGACCACAAGCACCTGAACGAAATCCCCCCTTTCGACACGCAGAATCCTTCTTCGGAGAACATCGCGCGGTACATTTACGGCGAAATGGAAGGAAGGATCGCGGGCCCTGCCCGGCTCGCCCGCGTCACCGTGTGGGAGTCCGAGGACGCCCGGGCGGAGTTCACCCGCCGGGGGTAGGCGTTAGACCTTCTTCTGCTTCAGCGAGTCGTTCAGCCCCGAAATAAGCATTTCCAGGTTGATGCCGTGGACCTTCGCCCCGTGCTCGAGGTCCTCGAATTCGGATAGCTGGCAGCCGGCGCAGTCGATTCCGAACCGCTCGAAAACGGGGATCGTCTGGGGGAACTTCCGAAGGACGTCCTCGATTTTCATGTCTTTGTGGATCATCGTTGCCCTCCCGGCGGGAATAGCCCATTTTAACATGCCGCAAGTTCAGGTCAGCTCGAGGAATCGCAGAGGGGGCACCGACGGGATCCGGCCGATCTTCTTCGCGAGCCGGTAGAACCGAAGGAGCCCCTCCACTTCCTCTTCGAGTTCGTACGAAAGGTTCCGCCAGTATGCCGTGCGCAGCTCCTTCGGCATCCAGGCCGGGCCGATGCGCAGATGCTCGGGCCGTGTCAGGGATTCGCGGGCGATCCTCTTCGCGCTCAGAAGGGTGCGCGCGAAGCCGCGCAATGATTCCCTTCGCAGGAGGAGCGCCTCCCGGGAGACGATCCAGAGCGCGAAGACGAACGGCAGCCCCGTTTCCCTTCGCCACCATTCACCGAGGTCGGTCGAGTGTTTCGCCGTGCCGTCCAGGCTTGCGCGGATCGCCTCGTCGCCGATGGCCAGGTATGCGGGGTGCCGGCGAAGCGCCTCCTTGGGGGTGGCGTGGGTCCGGACAAGCCGGTTCCGTTTCCCAAGGGATTCCCGAAGCAGGATCTCGAGGAGCGCGACGGATGTATCGGAGGCGCCGGAGACGGCGACTGGATCGTCTGAAATCCTCGACAACGGATCGTTCGAGAGCAGGAGCACGCTCATCACTTTCGAGCGGGAGGAGATGGAGATGCCCGGGCACAGGAGGTAAAGCCCCGGGTTCTTCCCGTATTCGATCGAGGAGGATGGCGATATATCAAGCCGCCCCGCGCGCAGTTTCCGGTTCAGCTCCGATGGAGTTCCAGTGACGAACCGGACATTATCAAGGAAGAAGTGTGTGGTGAGTGCATGGAAGATCGGCAGCAGGTTCGCGTAGGGGATGCGCCCGACGCGCAGAAGACGGTTCCTCATTCGTACCTCAGCGCCTCGATGGGATGCAGCGCGGCAGCTTTTCGCGCTGGATACACTCCGAAGAAGATACCGACGAAAACCGAAAAGGTAAAGGCGAGGACGATGGACCAGGGAGGGATCGCCACCGGGAGCTTGGGGACGGCGAACCGGATGATCCCGGCCCCAAGCGTGCCGAGAAGCATCCCAACGATCCCTCCTGCGGCGGAAAGTGTGGTCGACTCCAGCAGGAACTGGAGGAGGATGTCGCGGTCACGCGCCCCGACGGCCTTCCGTATCCCTATCTCGTTCGTCCGCTCCTTCACGGTCACCAGCATGATGTTCATGATGCCGATCCCTCCGACAAGAAGCGAGATCGCCGCGATCCCTCCGAGCACGTAAGTGAGCGTGTCCAGTATCGTGAACAGCGATGAGAGCATCGCGGCCTGGTTGGTGATGGTGAAATCCTCGTGCCGGTTGTGGTTCTTGTAGAGCAGCGAGCGGACAAGCTCCTTCCCGCTGTCGATGTCGTTCTTGTTCCGGACGGATATGAGAATCTCGAGGAGAGCGTCCGTGTCGAAGATATCCATGGCCGTGCGGACGGGGATGAACACGATGTCGTCGATGTCGAACCCGAGGCTCACCCCTTTGCGCTCCATGACCCCCATCACGCGGAAGCGCGCCCCGGAGATCTTGAGCGTCTGGCCCAGCGCGTTCGCGTTCCCGAACAGCTCCCTCTTCACGGTCCTGCCAAGCATGCACACTCTTCGTTTCGCCTCCACGTCGGAGTCGGTGACGAAGCTGCCGACCTCCACGTGGATGTTCCTTACGTCCGAGAACTCCTTGGTGACCCCCAGGACGGTCACGTTGCGCGACCTCGAGCCAAGCCTGACCTCCGCCGCGCCGAAGATCACCGGCGCGACGCCGTGGAACAGGTACCCCTTTTTGTCCAATACCCTCGAATCGTCCAGCGTCAGCTTGTGCTTTGCCCCCCCGATGATGGGCGGGCCGCCCTTTGTCTCGACCTTCCCGGGAGTGACGATCAGGATGTTCGCGCCCAGGCCGGCGAACTGTTCCTCGACGTAGTTCTTCGTTCCCTGGCCGAGTGAAACCAGGAGGATCACCGCGGCCACCCCGATGATGACGCCCAGCATGGTGAGGGCCGAGCGGAGCCGGTTGGTCCGCAGCGACTCGAGGGACACGCGGAACAGCTCCAGCGGGCTCATCCCCGCATCTCCCTGT
>JAENIX010000043.1 GCA_016844415.1 Actinomycetota bacterium
TTCCCCTGGAACAATGGTGATGCTTTCCTGGCAAAGGCCGGTGTTCAGTCGTCCTTCCTGATCCGGACCACCTGGCTGACGCCGGGCAGCGCCTCTATCTCCCGGGAATCCAGGGTGTCGGTGTCTCCGATGACCCCGATGATGATGCGGTTGGCGCCCGTCGACTGGTGGATGTCGAAGCCGTGGTCGATCAGGTACGCCTTGATCGCGTCCAGCGCCTCCTCCGGCGAGTTACGTTTCGTGATGATAAGCATGGTTACGGTCCTTCCATTTTCGACATGATGCGCTCCAGGCGGCGGGACTCGTCCACGACTCTCTCGAACAGCCGGACGATGGCGCCGTCTTCCAGCGGCCCCGGGTTGTCCCCCGTCATCCGCGCGAAGATGCGCTTCTCGCGGGCGGGGTCGAACACGGGAAGGCCCAGCTCCTTCTTGATGTGGCCGATTTCAAGGGCCAGCCGGGCACGCTCGTTGAATATACGCAGAAGCACATCGTCAAGCAGGTCTATCCGTTTCCGTATGCCGTCGATCTCCACCTTCACCTCGCAGGAACGGTCTCATCGCCGCCGGGTGGCGCGTTCCTTTGATCACATTCCTAACAGATATCCCGGTTCTTATCCAGTCCGTCGGCATGCTGCCATCCCTCATCCCTGCCAACAAAAAGGGCGGGGGAATGGTCCCCCGCCCTTGATTTCCTTACTTGCCCGAGGCGTGAATTACTTCTTCGGCGCCGCCGGGGGAGGGGTCATCGGCTCGGCAGGCTTCTGCTCGTCGCCCTTGCCTTCCTTCTTGGCTTTCTTCGCGGCCTTTTTCTTCGCGGCCTTCTTCTTCGCGGCCTTCTTCTTCGCCGGCTTCGCGGCCTCGCCTTCCTTCTTTTCCATTCCCGGAGCCGCCTTCGCGGGCTCTGCCGGGGTTGCGGCCTTGGGCTCCGCCGCCACCGCCGTGCCGAGGCACGTCAGGGCGAAAACAACCGCCACCATCAACGAAAGGAACTTCTTCATATTCGCTTACCTCCAGTAGGAATAAATTGTACCTGATAACTGTATCTCAAAGAACATGCCAATCCGGACCCAGATACATACACTTGTATTATAAGGAATATAATATCAGCCAATATTCATGCTCCCTTCCCGGTTACCCGGATAGGGAGCCGTTTCCCCATTTGGGGAATGGCTCTGCATGAAAGTAGTCTTCCTTTTCCGCTTCCTTTTCCGCTTGCAAAAACGCGGTGTAAAGGTATATCATTCATTTCTTTCGGGTTGCGGGCATCTCCCAACAGGGGAACAGGTGTGACCAGGATCAAACTATTCTCGGGGAACGCCAACGTCGAGCTGGCGAAGGAGATCTGCGCGTTTCTCTGCATCCCGCTGGGGACCGCCGACATCCGGCGGTTCAGCGATGGGGAGATCAACGTGGAGATCCGCGATAACGTGCGCGGCGTGGACGTCTTCATCGTCCAGTCTACCTGCCCTCCCGTGAACGACAACCTGATGGAGCTGCTGATCCTGATGGACGCGCTCAAGCGCGCGTCCGCGCAGCGGGTGACGGCCGTCATACCCTACTACGGCTACGCCCGGCAGGATCGCAAGGTGCTCCCGCGCGCCCCGATCACGGCAAAGCTGGTGGCGGACATGCTGACGGCCGCCGGGGTGTCGAGGGTCCTCACAGTGGACCTCCACGCCGGGCAGATCCAGGGTTTTTTCAACATCCCGGTCGACCACCTGTATTCGGCGCCGGTGTTGCTGGAGCATATAAAGGCGAATTACGGGAACGACACCGTGATAGTTTCGCCGGACGCGGGCGGAGTCGAGCGGGCGCGGGCGTTCGCCAAGCGGCTGAACTCGCCGATGGCGATCATCGACAAGAGGCGCTTGGCCCCCAACGTGGCCCAGGTCATGACGATCATCGGCGATGTGGAAGGGAAGACGGCGATCCTTCTCGACGACATGGTGGACACCGCGGGGACGCTGGTCATGTCGGCCGATGCCCTCAAGAAAGAGGGGGCGAAGCGCATTTTCGCCATGGCCACCCACGCCGTCCTGTCCGGGCCGGCGATAGAGCGGCTCGAAAAATCCGTCATCGAGGAGCTGGTGGTGACCGACACCATCCCCCTCGGCGCGAAGTCGTCCTGCAGGAAGATCCGGGTCCTGTCGGTGGCCGGCCTCCTCGGGGAAGCCATCAAGCGGATCCATTTCCACGATTCGGTAAGTTCGCTGTTCGTCTAGGAGGAGAGAAGGAATGGCCACGATGGAACTGGCGGCGGCGCGCCGCCTGGAGACCGGCAAGGAGATCAACCGGAAACGGCTTGTCAAGGGAAGGGTCCCGGGGGTCATATACGGGAAAGGTCTCGAGACGCGGCCGCTGGAATTCGAGCGGCGCGACCTGGAGAAGTTTCTCTCCGTCGCGAGGCGGGGAACGGTCGTCGTCAAGATGAGCGTGACCGATGGAGCTGCCGCCAACGAGTCTTTCGCGGTGCTTAAGGAGGTCCAGACGGACCCCCGGACCGACCGCGTCATCCACGTCGACTTCTACGAGGTGGCGCTCGGGCAGAAGTTCCGGATCGAGGTGCCGCTGCGGTTCCGCGGGAAGGCGGCCGGGATCGAGCTGGGAGGCGTCCTCGAGCAGGTCGTCCGTTCCCTCGAGGTGGAGTGCACGCCCGACAGCGTTCCCGAATCCATCGAGGTGAACGTGTCGCACCTCGGGCTCGGCCAGTCGCTGCAGCTGGGGCACCTGACCTTTCCGGAAGGCGTGCATCCAGTGGAGAAAGACATGAAGATGACCATCGTCTCGGTTCACACTCCGAAGGTCGAGGAAGTGGTCACGCCGGCGCCCGAGGAAGGCGTCGAGGCGGTGGAGGGCGCCAGTGTCGCGGAGCCCGCTGAGAAGGAGAAGGACAAGCAGAAGCCATAGCCGCCCGAAGCTCCTGATCGTGGGCCTGGGGAACCCGGGCCGGAGGTACGCCAGGACGCTTCACAACGCGGGGTTCATGGCGATCGAGCTGCTTGCGCGCTCCATGGGTGTGAGGCTCGCAGCCGCGGGAGACCTTGATCGCGGTACCGGCGGCGGCGATGAGGCGATCCCTGTCCTGCTGGCCCGGCCCAGGACGTACATGAACCTGAGCGGCCTCGCGGTGGCGCCGGTCTACCGGGCATACGCCGAATCCCCCGGGGACCTTATCGTCATCCACGACGACCTGGACATCCCGCCCGGGCAGGTCCGGCTCAAGCGGGGAGGCGGGACGGGCGGGCATAACGGTTTGCGGTCCCTGCAGGATGAGCTCGGGACCCGGGAGTTCCTGCGGGTGCGGATCGGGATCGGCCGGCCCGCGGAAGGGGTGGACCCGGCGGACTTCGTTCTTTCGCCGCCGCCGCCTGAGATCGTTGATGCATTTCTCGAGGGCGTCGCCGCCGCCGGGAAAGCCGTCCAGGATATTCTGAGGGACGGCTTCGACAAGGCAATGACGCGCTGGAACGCCCGGCGCGCAAGTCCCTCACCGGATTCCGGGGAGGGCGACATACTCCTTGCTCCCGGTGGAAAGACCGGGGGCTCGATAAGCCGAAAGGAGGCTAAGAAATCCCATGCCGAAGAAGTATGAAACCGTGGTCCTGTTCGACCCCGAACTCCCCGAAGACAAGCGCAAGGAGTTCCTCGCCAAGCTGGCGGGAGTGATCGGTTCCTACCAGGGGGAGGTCCTGAAGCAGGACGACTGGGGAACCCGGAAGCTGGCCTACCAGATCCGCAAGAAGGTCAACGCGTTCTACACGTTCCTTCTCTACACCGGAAACCGCGGAGTGGTGGAGGAGGTGGAGCGCAACATCAAGATCTTCGACGGGGTCCTGCGTCACATGACGTGCCGCGTGGAGATCCAGGTCAAGGGGAAGGCCGCCCCGGCTGAGGCGCCGTCCCCTGCGGAAGAACAGCCGCCGCCGGCGGGGGCTCCTCCCGCAGCCCCGGCCCAGTAAGGAGGAGGTTCCGATGGTAACCTTCAACCGGGTCATCCTGGCCGGCAACCTCGTCCGGGACCCGGAAATCCGCTATCTGCCTTCCGGTCTCTCGGTGACGAGCTTCGGGATCGCGGTCAATTCCCGGTACAAGCAGAACAACGAGGTCAAGGAGGAGGTGTCGTTCTTCGACATCGTGGTATTCGGCAAGCAGGGAGAGAACTGCGCCGAGTACCTTTCCAAGGGGCGGCCCGTCCTGGTGGAGGGGCGGCTCCGGCAGCGGCGGTGGGAAGCGGACGGGGTCAAGAAAAGCAAGATCGAAGTGGTTGCCCAGAACGTGCAGTTCCTCGGGTCTCCCGGCGGCGGTGCGGGCAAGAGCGCCCCGGAAGGAACGCCGGCCCCGGGCGGCGAAAGCGTTGACGACGACACCCCGTTCTAAACGGACGGGGCGCAACGATAACATCCGATCACCAGGAGGAATAGGAGCGATGGCCATCCCGACGAGAAACCCCCGGCACAACAGCGGGCGCGAGGGCGGCGGCCCCGGAGGGCCGAAGAGGCGCTACGTCCGCAAGAAGTTCTGCCGGTTCTGCGCGGAAAAGGAGCTTCAGCTCGACTACAAGAACGTCTACATGATAAAGCAGTTCGTCTCCGAGCGCGGGAAGATCGTCCCGCGGCGCATCTCGGGGACCTGCGCCAAGCATCAGCGGAAGCTTACGGTGGAAATAAAGAAGGCGCGCATCGTGGCGCTGATATCGTTCACCGCCACCCAGGTCCGGTAGGAGGGCGGCGATGAAGGTCATCCTGCGCGAAGACTTGGAAAAGCTTGGCAAGGCGGGCGACGTAGTCAAGGTGGCCGACGGGTTCGGGCGCAACTACCTCATCCCGCGGAAGCTGGCGGTGCCTGCGAACGTACGGAACCTCAAATCCCTCGATCATGACAGGCGGGTGATCGAGGCGCGTGTGAAGAAATCCCGGAAGAGCGCCGAATCGCTGGCTACGAGGCTCCAGGCGGTGTCTGTAACGATCTCCGCAAAGGCGGGCGAGGAGGGGAAGCTGTTCGGCGCGATCACGTCCAGGGACATCGCCGAAGCGCTGGAAAAGGCCGGCGTCCCCGTCGACAGGAAGATGATCCAGCTTCCCGATCCGATAAAGCACCTGGGCGACTACAAGGTCAAGGTGAAGGCGGGGGCCGATTTCCAGCCCGAGGTCTCCGTGAGCGTGGTGGCGGAAGCGTAACCGGTACAGGGAAGGGGGGGGTGCCCATGAACGGTTCGCGGCCGACGCCGGCTTCCGGCGCCGACACCCCCCTTCTCCGAATCCCCCCGCACGACCTGGCGGCCGAGCAGGCGGTGCTCGCCTCCATACTCCTCAACAACGACCTGATGAACTCCGCCCTGGAGATCCTCCGCCCGGATGATTTCTACCAGGGCGCGCACCGCACGCTTTTCTCGGTGATGATCGACCTCTACGACAAGGGCCGCGCGATCGACCAGCTCACCCTCTCCTCAGCGCTGAAGGACCGGGGGGTGGAAGGGGAAGTGGGGGGGCTGGCCTACCTCTCCGATCTCATCCAGAACGTCCCCACCACGGCAAACGTCTCCGAGTACGCCCGGCTGGTGAAGAACACGGCGATCCTTCGGAAGGCGATCGCCGTCGCCCAGCAGATCACGACCTCGGCGTTCCAGGGAGTGCCCGAGGTCGACGAGTTTCTCGACCAGACGGAACAGGCGATATTCTCCCTCGCCGAGGAGAAGATCAAGCCTTCCTACTTCTCGATGGCCGACCTGGCCAAGGAGTCGATGAAGGAGATCGAGAAGCTCTACGAGAAAAAGGAGATGATCACGGGCGTCCCGTCGGGCTTCCGCGATCTCGACCAGCTCACCTCGGGGTTCCAGAGATCGGACATGATCATCATCGCGGCGCGGCCCAGCATGGGGAAGACCGCACTCTGCCTGAACGTGGCGATGAACGCGGCCATCAAGCACAAACTCCCCGTGGCCATATTCTCCCTTGAAATGAGCCGGCAGCAGATCGCCCTCCGGATGATCTGCTCGGAGGCGCGGGTCAACTCACGGAAGCTGCGCAGCGGATACCTGGCGCAGGAGGAGCTGAACCGGATCATCGCCGCGGTGGGAAGACTTCACGAGGCGCCGATCTACGTCGACGACTCAAGCGCGCTGAACGCCCTCGAGCTGCGGGCGAGGGCACGCAGGCTGAAGAAGGACCGGAAGATCGGGATGCTGGTGGTCGACTACCTTCAGCTCCTGCGGGGAGCGTCATCGCGCTACTCCTCGGACAACCGCGTCCAGGAGGTCTCGGAGATCTCCCGTTCGCTGAAAGCGCTGGCCAAGGATCTTGACATTCCGGTGCTCGCGGTCTCGCAGCTCAGCCGCAGCGTCGAAAACCGGACGGACAAGCGCCCGCTGATGTCGGACCTTCGCGAGAGTGGGGCGCTCGAACAGGACGCGGACCTGATCCTGTTCGTTTACCGCGAGGAGATGTACTCCAAAGAGAACACCCCCGAGGACAAGAAGGGGGTCGCCGAGATCATCATCGGGAAGCACCGCAACGGACCGACGGGCGAGATCAACCTCACCTTCCTCACCCCTTACACCCGCTTCGAGGATTTCGCAAAGGGTTACGAGTAATCCGCGCCGGCGTAATTGAATCAACGCGTTAGGTATTAATTGATATTAGATTGATATTGCACGGGAATAACATCTGATATTAATTGCTTTACCGGTTCCTTCCCCTTGCGGCTTCGATCGCGGCCCGGATACGGGGAAGGGCCTCCAGCGCCGCCTTTTCCCCCTCCAATATCGCTTCGTGCCTCTTCGTGAAATCGTTCGCCGCGATGTGCCCCACCTTGGGATGGATCACGACGTCCGCCCTCGAAAGCTGGAGGGAGGCGAGCCTCTCGTACATAATGCCGATCGACTGAAGCAGGGTCTCCACCGTGCTCTCCGGCGCCGCCCCTCCCTGGTCCGCGGAAATGTCCACCGCGATGACGACGTCGGCGCCAAGCCTCTTCGCCGCGTCAACCGCCACGGGACTCACGAGTCCGCCGTCTACGTACGTACGTTCGCCGATCCGGACGGGGCGGAATATCCCTGGGATCGAGCAGCTCGCCCGCACGGCCATTCCGGTGTTCCCC
>JAENIX010000244.1 GCA_016844415.1 Actinomycetota bacterium
CATTTCGGTCGTGGCCTCCGGTTATCGCCTGGGAGAGTCGCTGACGGGCGGAATCGGCCTGATCGGCCCCGTCCGCATGGATTACTCCCGGATCATCCCACTTGTGGAATACTCCGCCAGGATCTTGAGTTCCGCCTTCGAGCACCGGTAAGAAAAGGCTGTTTTCCCCACAGGTGACTCTTTACAGGACCCACAAGAGAGGAAATTATAATGGAAGATAAGGAGAAGGAATTTTCCAAAGAGGTTTCCGCGGACCTGGCCGGATCCGCCCCGGAGGAAGAGGGACGGGAGGCCGCGGCCCCCCCCCGGGAGCCGGCAGGGGAGCTTGAGGAGGTAAGAAACCGCCTCGCGTACCTCGCCGCTGAATTCGACAACTACCGGAAGCGGGTCGCGCGGGAGAAGGACGCGCTGGTAGCTTTCGGGAACGAGCGGCTGCTCCGCGCCATCCTGCCGTTCCTGGACAACCTCGAGCGGGCGATGTCGCAGGAGGCCGGGAACGCGGCGGCGGAAGGGCTGCTCGTGGGGGTGCGGCTTACCTACGACCAGTTCCTGTCCGAATTGCGGAAGTTCGGACTGGAGCGGATATGCTCCGAGGGGGAGATGTTCGACCCGAACCTGCACGAGGCGATCGCGCAGGTGGAGTGGGAGGGGAAACCGGCGGGGATGGTTCTGTCCGAGGCGAGGAAGGGGTACCTCCTGAACGGCCGGTTGCTGCGGCCCGCCCAGGTGGTCGTCGCGCAGGGGAGGACCGAAGAGTCTCCCGTGCGAGGCGACGGCCCGGATTCCGGCCTCCCGGGCCGGGGGAACTGACGTGTCCAGGCGCGACTACTACGAGGTCCTGGGCGTCTCCCGGAACAGCACGCCCGAGGAACTGAAGAAGGCGTTCCGCAAGCTGGCCCTCCAGCACCATCCGGACCGCAATCCTGGCGACAAGTCGGCCGAGGACAAGTTCAAGGAGATCAACGAAGCATACTCCGTCCTGTCCGATACGCAGAAGCGCGAGCAGTACGACACATTCGGGCACGCAGGGCCCACGGGCCAGGGGTTCGGGGATTTCCGCGACTTCAATTTCGGCGGGGTGGAGGACATCCTCAACGAGTTCTTCGGCTTCGGCTCGATATTCGGCGGCGGCCAGAGGTCCCGCCGCGGGGCCGATCTCCGGTACAACATGGAAATCGCGTTCGATGAGGCGGCGTTCGGGACGGAGAAAGAGATAGTCGTGCCGCGCACGGCGTCCTGCCAGGAGTGTTCCGGGAGCGGGGCGAAGAAGGGGACCCGCCCGGAGCGGTGCGCCGCGTGCAACGGAAGGGGACAGGTCTCCGTCCAGCAGGGGTTCTTCTCGATGACCAGGACGTGCGGCCGCTGCCGCGGGACCGGCGAGGTCATCAAGGAATATTGCCCGAATTGCTCCGGCGCAGGGACGGTGAAGGAGAGCAGGTCCCTCAAGGTGAAGATCCCACCCGGCGTCGACAACGGCACGAGGCTGAAACTCCGCGGCGAGGGAGAGGCCGTGCCGGGCGGCGGGCCGACGGGCGACCTGTACGTCGTGATGTCCGTGCGTGAGCACCCCTTCTTCCTGCGGCAGGGAGAGCATCTGCTATGCGAGGTGCCGATAACATTGAGCCAGGCGGCGTTGGGGGACGAGATCGAGGTCCCGACGCTCTCCGGGAAAAAGAAGCTATCCATCCCGCAGGGGACGCAGCCGGGACAGCAGTTCGTCCTGAAGGGGGAGGGGGTCGCCAAGGAGTTCCAGCAGGTTTCCGGCGAGCCCCCCGGGCCCGTGTCCCGCAGCTTCATCGAGAAGGTCAGGGAGATTTTCGGTTGAGACATGTCCTTGCGGGCATGCTCGTGATCCTCCTTTCGGGCGCGCTTTGCGCCGCGGCATCGGGGGAAGAGCCGCCGGCCGCGCCCGCCCTCGACACGGTCCCTGCCGCCCGCCCTTCCACCCCCGTTTCGCCCCGTTCCATTCCGATAATGTCGTTCTGGCGCGCGGAAAAGGATTTCCAGGCGGGCCGGGCGGATGAGGCGCTCCTCCTCCTTACCCGCGCCCGGTTCCTTGCGCTTTCCGTGATGAATCTCAAGTTCCGCGTGTACCAGCGCATGCGGTGGCAGGCCGAGGCGCGTCAGGTGGCGGCCTACCTGCTGGAGCAGCGGTACATCGACGCGGATCCCTCGAAGCTCCTCGCGGTCATGGCCCGGGCCGATGCCGAGGGCGGGAGGGTCGCGCAGGCCGTCGGCCTTTTCCGCCGGGCACTGTCGGCGGCGGGCACGCAGGAGGAGGCGGCGAAGATCCGCGCCGAAAGGGATACGCTGATCGACGGGTTTGCCGACATCCTGGCGCTCCGCGAAGCGGCGGAAGGCGAGGAGGATTCGTCGGTAAAGGCTCACCTGTACCTGGCGCTGGGCAGGCAGGCTTCGAAGAAGGGGTTCATCGGGATGGGGGCCTTCGCGCTGGAAAAGGCGGCGCGCGCCGGAGGCCCCAGGGGGAAGGAAGCGGCGGAGCAGCTCTACCGGCTGGAGAGGATCATCGCCTCGCGCCCGAAGATCGTGGGACTCCTCCCTTTGAGCGGGAAGCTTGCCGACCTGGGCTTCGCCGTCCTCTCGGGCGCGGAGGTGGCGCTTCAGCAGGCGCGGGCGAAGGGCCCGGACAGTTCACCGATCCTGCGCTGGGCGGACACCGGCGGCCAACCGGAACGCGCGAAGAAGGAATTCCTCGCTGCGTCCGGGGACCGGAGCGTCGTCGGGTTCCTTGGTCCGCTTACGGGAGACGAGGGGTACTCCGTCGCCATGGCTGCCGGGTCGAAATCACCCCCGGTCCTCTATCTCGGCCAGAAAGGGATTCCGGAGAAGCCGTTCCTCTATCCGTTCGGTCTATCCCCGCTGCAGGAGGCCCGGGCTGTGCTGGCGCATCTCAAGAAAAACGGGCAGTCGAACCTGATCCTCCTCTTCCCGGAGAACGGCTACGGGAAAGGGTTTGCTGAGGCGGTGGCGACGGCCGCAAGGGAGAACGGGATCAGGGTGAGCCGCAGCGTATCCTACGCTCCCGACGAGAATGATTTCACGGGGACGATCAAGAAGGCGGTCGGGGCATCCGCCTTCGCGCGCGATTCGACGGCGAAGGAAAAAGGGAAGGCGATGAAGCTCAAGCAGGAAGCCGTCGTCGTGGCGGACCGTTGGGACCGCGTGTTCCTCGTCGCCTCGCAGCTGCGCTACTACAACGTCTACCTGCCGCTTGCGGGGTTCTCCGGGTGGAACGACGAGGAGCTGATCCGCAAGGCGGGCGAGGCCGTTTCGGGTTCCGTATTTTCCGTAGATTACGCGGAAGCGGTCGCCGGCATGCAGGGAGAGATGTTCCGCGCCGGGTACCAGGAAGCGCTGCGCGCCTCTCCCTCGCGATTCGAGGCGATGGGATACGACGGGGCGGCGTTCCTCGCCGAGGCCTACGGGCTCGATGCCGGCAAGGAAGCCCGATCGGCCGGCGAGGCTTCCCGCGAGCGGATCCCGCGGCTGAAGGCCTTCCGGGGCGTGACCGGGTCGTTCCAGTTCGGTCCTTCAGGGGACATGCGCAGGAAGGTCTTCCTCCTGCGAGTGGAGCTGGGCAATTTCGTCCCGGTGACGGACCCGTAGGGCGGTCCGTATGCCTCCCATGACCTCCGATCTGTCGAAGAACGTTCGTGCGGCGTTTTCCGCGGGCGGGCCGGTATCCGCGGCCCTTGCGGGATTCGAACCCAGGCCCGGCCAGGTGCGCATGGCGGCTGAGTGGTCGGAGGCCATCTCCCGGGGGGAAATCCTCGTTGCGGAGGCGGCCACCGGCATCGGGAAGACCCTGGCCTACCTCGTCCCCATCGTGCTTTCCGGCCGCAAGGCGATCCTTTCCACCGGGACCCGGACGCTGCAGCAGCAACTGGTGGATAACGACATACCCGTGGTGCGGGAAGCTTTGCGCGTGCCGTTCTCCTGCGTCATCGTGAAGGGTCGCGCCAATTACCTGTGCCGCAGGCGATGGAAGCGTTTCGCCGCCCAGCCGCTGTTCGAGTTCGCCAGGGAGGCGCGCCTCTTCGACCGGATGCAGGCGTTCGCGAAGACGACGCGGACCGGGGATCTTTCGGAGTGCCCCGGGATCCCCGACGATTTCCGGGCGTGGGGCGAGGTGAACGCCCGCTCCGAAATGTGCGAATCCTCCGCCTGCGCGGAAGAGGAGCGGTGCTACCTCATGGATGT
>JAENIX010000245.1 GCA_016844415.1 Actinomycetota bacterium
CGTGGCGATGCACATCCCCCCGGGTACGGAAGGGATCCGGCCCCACGGGACCCGGTTCGATTACGAAGAGCGGAGCGCGACGCTTCTCGCGATCCTGAAACGGCACAAGGTGGACGCCATCCTGAGCGGCCACGAGCACATGCAATATGTGGAGAATTGGGAAGGGGTCCTGGTGCTGATCTCCGGCGGCGCCGGGGCCCCGCTGGTGCCGTTCCAGAAATACGGCTACTACCGGATCGACGTCGAGAACGGCAGGGTGAGGGAGTCGTTCCAGCGCGTCCGGCCCGCGGGAAAAACAAAATAGGTTTGTGGTTTGTGGGTTACACGCCCGCCCCCGCCGCCTCCGCCCCGGCCTCCCCCTCTTCATTCAGCTCCTTCCACGGCGGGAGGACCTTCAGGAGGATGAAAAGGATGACCAACGGGAGGGCCAGCAGAACGATCGCGTAGAGAAGCCCCTCGATCCCCCCGAATTCCATCTTGTACGTGGTGAGCCCCCGGAAGCTCTTGGAGAACATCTGGCCGCCGATCACCACGTTCCAACGGGTCGCGAAGATCCCGAACTGGATGAGGATCACGGAGATGAAGTAGACCATCTTCCGCATGTCCTCGTTCAGGCTGAAGCGCTTCTTGAAGATCTTCGTGAGGGAGATGAGCAGGAGGGGGACCAGCATCCCGAGCAGGACCTGGATGATGATGAGGCTCGCGAACAGCTTGCTCATCACCATCTCGGAGAGGATCTTGATCTCCTCCTCGCTCTGGTACACCCGGTGGATGAAGTCGACGAGTTCGAGGGAGAAGTCGACGATGACGGCGTAGAAGAGGAAGTCGACCGCCTTGTCGACGCAACGCATGCTGATCTTCCCGCCCGTCAGCGGCGTCATGATCATGTAGAGCAGGATGACCAGCGCGACTCCGGACACGATCGCGGAGAAAAGGAAGACGATGGGGATCAGCACGCTGCTCCACCAGGGGTTCGCCTTGACCGAGCCGAAGATGAACCCGACGTACCCGTGGAGGAGGAAGGCGGACGGAATGCCGACGATGGTGATCACCCTGAGCGCCTTGTGGTCGAACGCGACCGACCGCTCGCCCGTGTCGCGGGAATAAAGGGCCAGGGTCCGGTGGATGAACCGCATCACACCCTTCTCCTGCTCCGCCCACGCGATCATGTCCGTCCGGTGGACGAACCAGACCTCGAGGAGGAGGACGGCCATCAGGTACCAGGCGTAGACGAACCCGAACATCGCCATCGCGGAGGAGGTCTGCGGCGTAAGGAGGATTTCGTAGAACCGCTCCGGGTGCCCGAGGTGGGCGACCAGGGCCATCGGCGCGACGAGAAGGTACGCGAGCGCGGTGAGGAGGGAGAGCCGGTACAGGGGCTGGACCTCCCGCACGTTGAACACTTTCACCAGCGAGGCGAGGATGAACGCCCCCGCGACGACCCCGGTGATGTAGGGGTAGATGACGATCAGCAGGCCCCAGTGGATCTCGATCTCGTTCGGATAGATGTATCCCTGGATCTGGGGGAGCAGTTCCTTAAGGGAGTGAATGAATTCCGGATTCATCGGACTTCTCCATCGAGGTTCGCGTAGTAGGCTTTCGACTCGGTGTTCAGCCCGGGCTTCAGGACGTGGATCTTGTTCATCCGGAGGAACCGGGACATGGGGCTCGCGGCGGCGTTCAGGTCGCCGAAGATCCGCGCCTGGGTCGGGCACACCTCGACGCAGGCGGGGAGGAGCCCGTGCGAGATCCGGTGGTAGCAGAAGGTGCACTTGTCGGCGGTCCGGGTCACCGGGTGGAGATACCGGGCGCCGTACGGGCACGCCTGGATGCAGTACCGGCACCCGATGCACGTCTTCTCGTTCACGAGGACCACGCCGTCCTTCGTCTGGAAGGTGGCCCCGACGGGACAGACCTGGACGCAGGGGGGGCTCGCGCACTGGTTGCACAGCTTCGGCACGAAGAAGGAGCGAAGGATCGACTTGTCCGAAGTGGTCTCGGGCGGCGGTTCCACGTTCGGCTCGATCGCCTTGACCGCCGTGGTCCCGTCCTTCCTCGTGGTGTACCGCTCGACCCACGTCCGGAAGAAGAACGGCTCCCTGGGGACGTTGTTTTCGTTCTTGCACGCCTCCATGCAGCGCGCGCAGCCGATGCACTTGTCGACGGAGACCCCGAACCCGTACCATTTCTGCCCCTTCGGAGGGGCCTCCCGCGCGTCCGCCTCCGAGGGCACGATCTTCAGGATCCCCCCGATCGCCCCCCCGGAGAGGAGAACCGAGAGGAAACCTCTCAGGAATGTCCTGCGGCCGTTCACTGTTCCACCTCCGGCGAATGGGGATAATGGCATTGCCAGCAGACGTACTTCTCGCCATGCTCGGCCATGTCGACCTTCGGGGCGTTCTTCGCCATGTGCTGCCGGGGCGCGTTGTGGCACGTCGTGCACTCCAGCTGGACGTGGTGGGACACCGCCTTCATCCGGGCGATCTCCCCGTGGCACGCCGAGCACTCCTTCGGCGTGGTCGGGGGCTTCGGGTCATGCGGGTTGTGGCAGCTCGCGCAGGCTTTCAGCGGGTTATGGGCCAACGGGTTGATCTGCGGGAAGCCCCTGGGCCGCGACGGGTTGTAGGCGTGGCACTGCGGGCAGAACGTCCGCTCGGCGGGAATGACCGGCTTGACCTTCTCGGGATTCCCGGTGTGGCCCTTCGCCGGTCCGTGGCACGTTTCGCAGGAAAGATCCCGGTGGTATCCCTTCTTTTTCGTCTCGTAGAGCTTGTCGTGGCACTCCGCGCAGGCGTGGAAGCCGGCATATTTGACCGGCCTGGCCTGTTCCCGCTTGACGGCGTCGGCCCACTGCATCCCGACGTCCTTCATGGGCCTGGGGATCAGCACGACGACGATCACCCCCACCACGAGCAGCGCCAGGACGACGACGATCAGCCTGGCCAGCGGGTCCGGGAATCTCTCGAAAAGTTTGCCCATCGCGCGGTATTCCTCCTGGTAACGTTTACCGGAAAACAGATTTATATATATTTATCCAACAGTTTCCCGGGATGCCGACGCCGGGG
>JAENIX010000246.1 GCA_016844415.1 Actinomycetota bacterium
TCACCGTACGAGAACAGGCGACCCTGCAGCATCTTGTCCGGCGAGAAACCGATGCCGGGCACGATATTGGCCGGGTTGAACGCCGCCTGCTCGACGTCGGCGAAATAGTTCTCCGGGTTGCGGTTGAGCTCCATGACGCCCACCTCGATCAGGGGATAATCCTTGTGGAACCAGACCTTGGTGAGGTCGAAGGGGTGGTAGGGGCACTTCGCCGCGGCCTTCTCCGGCATCACCTGGATGGACATCTTCCAGCGGGGGAAGTCCTTCTTCTCGATGCTATTGTACAGATCCTTCTGGTGGCTCTCCCGGTCCTTCCCGACGATCGCCTCGGCCTCGGCGTCGGTCAGGTTCTTGATCCCCTGCTGGGCGTGCAGGTGGAACTTGATCCAGAAGCGCTCGTTCTTGGCGTTGATCAGGCTGAAGGTGTGGCTGCCGAAGCCGTGCATGTGGCGGTAGGAGTACGGAATCCCGCGCTCGCTCATGGTGATCGTGATCTGGTGCAGCGCCTCCGGCAGCGAAGAAGTCCCAGTTGTTGCGGGCGCTGCGCAGGTTGCTGCGGGGGTCCCGCTTGACGGCGTGGTTGAGATCGGGGAACTTGAGCGGATCGCGCATAAAGAACACCGGCGTGTTGTTCCCCACCAGATCCCAGTTTCCTTCCTCGGTGTAGAACTTCATCGCGAAGCCGCGGATGTCGCGCTCGGCGTCGGCCGCGCCGCGCTCGCCGGCAACGGTGGAGAAGCGCACGAATAGGTCGGTCTTCTTGCCGACCTTCGAGAAGATCTTGGCCTTGGCGTACCTGGTGATGTCGTGGGTGACGGTGAAGGTGCCGTAGGCGCCGGACCCCTTGGCGTGCATGCGGCGTTCGGGGATCACCTCCCGGTCGAAGTGGGCGAGCTTCTCCAGGAACCAGACGTCCTGCAGCAGCGCCGGCCCGCGGGGACCGGCGGTCATGGTGTTCTGGTTGTCGACGACGGGGGCGCCAGCGTTGGTGGTGAGCTTCTTCTTCCGGCTCATCGTTCTCCTCCTGGCTTGGAAGGTTTTCGACGGGGTGGCCTTGCAGCCTTGGACCTCCCGGAGGCGGTCTTCTTCGCGCAGGCCCCGCATCGTCCGCGGACCTCGACATGCGTCGCCAGGACGCTGGCGTGGTGCGTATGTTACTTAAGTAGTAATGTATTGACATCTACGCCGACTGTCGAGCACCGATCCACGATGATGCGGGAGATCCCGCCTACCCGTGGACCCGGACCAAGTTCCGGCCGCTCCGCTTGGCCGCGTAGAGAGCGGAATCCGCCCTCTGGATCAGGGCGCCCGTCTCCCGCCCGTCCTCCGGGAAGGAGGACAGGCCGATGCTGATCGTCAGCTTCCCCCCCGGCTGGGTCTCTCCGCCGGGAAAGGGGTGGCTCTCGATGGCCACGCGGATCCTCTCGGCCAATTCCCGGGCGTCCTCCTGGATCGTGTCGGGAAGCAGGACCACAAACTCCTCCCCCCCGTACCGGGCTACGACGTCGGACATCCGGATGCACTTCTGCAGGATCTCCGCGATCCTGCAGAGGACCATGTCGCCGGCCTGGTGGCCGTGCATGTCGTTGAACTGCTTGAAGTGGTCCACGTCCCCGAAGATCAGGGACAGGGCCCGGCCGTGCCGGACGCAAAGGGCCGTCTCCCGCGCGAGGGCCTCCTGGAAGTAGCGGTGGTTGTACAACCCGGTGAGCCCGTCCCGATTGGCCCGTTCCGCGAGGAAGGTGTTGATCGCCGACAACTCCTCGTTCTTCCGCGCCAGCGCTTCCATCAGCCGGTTTCTCTCCCGGACCAGGCACCCCTTCTCGACCGCCCTCGCCACCGCGGTGATCACCAGCTCAAGATCCTCGAACGGCTTGAGGAGGTAGTCGTACGCGCCGGAGCGAAGGGCCAGCACGGCGGTTTCCAGCGACGCGTAGCTCGTCATGATGATCACCTCGGTCTCGGGGCGGAGCTTTCGCACCTCCTTCAGGAGGTCGATCCCGCTCATCCCGCCCATGCGGATGTCGGTGATCACGAGGGGAAAGGGGTCGCGACCGAACCGCTCCAGCGCCTCCTCGGCGCTCGGCACGGTCGTCACGTCGTACCCCTCTTCCCCGAGGAGCATGGAGAGCGACCCCCGGATCGACTCCTCGTCGTCCGCCACGAGCAGGCGGATCTTTTCCTCAGGCATGGGCCACCTCCTCCGGCCGCCCCGTCCGCGATCTTGCCCCGGCGGACTCGCCGGGCCGCAACGCCGGGAGCCGGATGCGGAACAGCGCTCCCTCTCCCGGCTCGCTCTCCACCCGGATCTCCCCCTCGTGGTCCCGGACGATCCCGTAGCTCACGGAGAGGCCGAGACCGGTTCCCTTCCCCGCGGGCTTCGTGCTGAAGAACGGGTCGAAGAGCCGGCTCTGGATCTCCTTCGGGATCCCCGGCCCCGTATCCCGCACCCGGACCTCGACCCACCCTCCGTCCAGGAGCTCCGTCTCCAGCCGGACCACCCCGGGCTTCCCCTCCATCGCCTGCTCCGCGTTGAGGACGAGGTTCAGGAGCACCTGATGGAGCTGGTTCGCGTTCCCCAGGATGGGGAGCAACCCCTCCGTCAGGGATTTTTCCAGCCGAACCTGGTGCATGCCGAGCTGGTGCTCCACCAGGGCCGACATGTCCTCTATCACCTCGTTCACATCGACGGACTTGCGATCCACCTTCTCCTGACGGGTGAACTTCAGCAGGTTGTCGATGATCGTCCTGCAGCGCTTCGTCTCTTTCTCGATGATCTTCAGGTTGCCGTGCAGCGGGGAC
>JAENIX010000247.1 GCA_016844415.1 Actinomycetota bacterium
GGCGCTCGGTCAAGGCCCGCATGTTGAGGCCCTTTACGTCGATCTTCCCCTCCGGAGATGTTTCGATCCGGATAAGGCCTGACGCCTGCTGCTCGGTGATCGGGTCGAACGCCTTGGGCGGCTCGTACCCCTTCTCGCCCGGGTTGATGCCGAAGTAGTCGTAGGGGACCTTGACCTCGCCGGTCTTCGCTATCTCAAGCGCCTCCTTGAGCATCGCCTCGGCGTCCTCGACGAAGAACTCCTTCCCGCCGATGCCGAAGATCCGGCAGGCGACCTGTGTGCTGTTTCCCTTCAAGCCTTGCAGGGCGGCCTTCACCTCCAAAGTCATCGCCCCGCCGTATGCGCCGTAGTTGTCCTGCCGGTCGGCGACGACGAGCCCCTTCACTTTTTTAAGCGCCCCGCGGATCTCGTTCAAAGGAAACGGCCGGATCACGTTGGGCCGGATGAGCCCAACCTTCTTTCCTTGCTTCCGCAGCGCGTCGACCGCCTCCTTCGCCGTCTCCGCGGCGGAGTTGAGGATGAACAGCGCGGCTTCCGCGTCCTCCATCCGGTACAGTTCGACTACGGGATAGTCGCGCCCGGAAAGTTTCGCGTATTCGGCGAAGATCTTCTTGATCACGGCGTCGGCCCGCACGATCGCGTCGGCCTGCTGCTTCTTGTTGTTGATGAGGTCGGGGTCGTTCATGTAGGGGCCGATAGTGACCGGCTTGCGGGGGTCGACCGAGGTCACCGTGGGGATGAACGGCCCCAGGAACTCCTTCACCACCTCTTTCGGCTCGGAAAAGATCTCCACGCGGCGCTTCTGGTGCGACGTGAAGAAGCCGTCGTATGCCACCATAACGGGGAGCCGGACCGACATGTCCTCGCCGATCTTCGGCGCCATGATGTTCATGTCGTAGACCGCCTGGACGTCGGAGGCCATCAGGATGATCCAGCCGGTGTTCATCGCCAGCATGATGTCGCTGTGGTCGCCGCGGATGTCCAGCGGTCCCGACACCGACCGGGTGACGATGTTGAACACCATCGGGAAGCGGGTCCCCGACTGGACAGGGAGCTGCTCGAAGCCGAACAGCAGCCCGTTGGCCGACGTGGCGTTGAAGACGCGCCCACCCGCCGTCGTGGCCCCGTAGCAGATCCCGGCCGCGCCGTGCTCGCCGTCGCCGGGGATCATCCGGATGTCGTGTTCCCCTTCCGCTTTCATCGCGTCAAGCGTTTCCGCGATCTCGGTGGACGGGGTGATCGGGTAGTACCCCATGATGTGGTAGTTGACGTGCTTGGCCGCCACCGCCGCGATCTCGTTGCCGCTGTGGACCACGACTTCCTGGGCCGGCCTCGCACCCGCCTTCTTCGCCGTCTGGACCATCGTTATCTCCCCTGTTTCCTTATTTCAGGAACTTGTGTTTTACGGTGATCTTGTCGAGATCCTGCTCCGCTTCCTTGACGGGGACAAGCGCGTCGAACTTGCAGATGTGGGTGCAGCGCAGGCACCCCTTGCAGAACTGGTAGTTGATCCCCAGGAGGATCATCCCGTCCTTGCCCGTCTTGCGGTCTTTCCCTTTTTCCCAGACGAAGCAGTAATCCGGACAGGTGATGTCGCACTCGCCGCAGGAAGTGCACTTGTCCACGACGAAGAGCGGGATCATCCCGGTCCGGCTTGTGGACAGGTCCTTGAACCGCATGTTCCCCACGGAGTAGATCGTCCCGCCGATCGGGGCGTTTTCGTATCCCAGCTTGGGGACTTCGCGCCGGAACGGCGTGGCCGGGAATTTCCCGTCGGACGGGAACTCCTCGAACTTCACCTCGTCGTGCCCGCGCTTGAGCGCCTCCATGTTCCCCTTCATCAGAGCCTGGTACTTCCTGCCGAACGCTTCCTGGATCGCCTCCTCGAGCGCCTTCCATTCGAAGAAACCGGACGCCTTCGCGACGGCTCCCATCATGACCATGTTCACGCGGGAACCGGTGGCCATCGCGATCTCCATCGCGTCGACCGTGCCCAGCTTCCCTCCCTGGAGCTTGAGGAAGTCGCGCGCCTGCGCGGGCGTCTTGCGGGTGTTGAGGATAACCGTCGTCTTGCCGGGGATCGCTCCCGCGGTCACCGGAACGGTCTTGGCCAGGGCTTCGTGGAAGATCGCCAGCACGTGCGGTTCCTCGATCGGGCTGTTCACACGCACCTTCTGGCCGGCCTCGCATATCCGGACGAACGCCTTGACCGGCGTCCCCTTCTTCTCGGAGCCGTACGAGGCGAACCCCGCGCCGTTCATTCCCATCCCCAATATGGCGGCCTCGGTCAGGATCTTCCCCGCGACGTTGGCGCCCAGGCCCCCGATGCTCTCCATCCGGATCTCGAAGAACCCGAGATCGTTTTTCACCGGCAGCTTTCCCGCCTATCCCTTTATCTTTTTCTCCCCGCTCCCTACACTTCGCGGCGGCCCTTGATCGCCCTGCCGACGGTGACCTCGTCGGTGTACTCCAGGTCCGATCCCACGGGCATGCCATAGGCGATGCGGGTGACGCGCACGTTCAACGGCTTTACCACGCCAGCCAGGTAGGAGGCGGTGGCTTCCCCTTCCGCGGTCAGATTGGTGGCGAGAATTACTTCTCCAACCCCCCCCTTTGAAATCCGGTCCGTAAGCTCGCGGATCCGCAGATTCTCCGGCATAACGCCGTCGATCGGCGAGATCGCCCCCCCGAGGACGTGATACCTGCCTTTGTACTCCCCGCTTTTCTCGATCGGGACAATGTCGGTGGGATCTTCAACGACGCAAATCAAGTCATCCCGGCGCGCGGGGTCCGTGCACAGAGAACACGGGTCTACATCCGCGATGTTAAAACATTTTGAACATTTTATCACAGCCTCGGAGATCCCGGCAATAGCCTCCCCCAATTCCCGGACGGACTCCCGCGGCATCCGAAGCATGTGGAGCGCAAGTCGCGTCGCGGTCTTCTCCCCGACGCCGGGGAGGCGGGTGAGCAGCGAAACAAGCCTGCGCAGCGGCTTTGGATATGGCATTGCGCTACGTCAGGCCGGGGAGGTTGATCCCCCCCGTGACCTTCGCCATTTCCCCGGCGGCCATCTCCTTGGAACGCGCGAGCGCCTCGTTCACCGCGGCGCGGACGAGGTCCTGGAGAAGATCGGCGTCCTCGGGCGAGATCACCTCCTTCTCTATCCTGACGGAAAGAATCTCCTGGCGGCCGTTCGCAACGACCGTCACCATGCCGCCTCCCGCGGAAGCTTCCACCGTCATCCCCGCAAGTTCCTCCTGGAGCTTTGCAAGGCGCGCCTGCATCTGCTGCGCCTGTTTCAGCACGTCCTTGAAGTCCATCATCGTACTCCTGTGCCGCGGACTCGGGGCTCGCGGGGGGTCTTCCCCGGAGCTACGCCTGCCCCCCGGTCGAGGTATTTGGTAGGGGGGCTCGCGACCTCTCGAATACACGCAGCACCTCCGCCAGCAGCGGGTCCGAGAGAGCCTTCCGTCGGGCTTGATCCTCCTGTCCGGCTACGGCGGCGTCAGGGCTTTTTTTTTCCGCGGAAATGGAAAGCCGGACCTCTAGCTTCTTGCCCGCAACCTCCGAAACCGCCTGCAGCAGCACGTGCCACTTGTCCTCTTCCCGTAGCCGGTCGAGCACGAACTGATGT
>JAENIX010000248.1 GCA_016844415.1 Actinomycetota bacterium
ACGTCTTCCGCGAAGAGACGGCCGTCGTCAACGTGAAGGAACTGAACCGGTTCGAAGCGGGCTCCATGGTCGACGCCGAGGCGCTTCGGCGCGAGGGCCTGGTGAAAGGTGCCTGTCCGGGGGGCGTCAAGCTTCTCGGAAACGGCGAGGTCACCCGGAAACTCACCGTGAAGGTCGATCGGGCCAGCAAGGCGGCCGTCGAGAAGGTCGTCGCCGCCGGCGGGACCGTGGAGGTCTGAACCGGTGCTCGACGGCTTCCAGAACATCACGCGGGTCCCCGAGCTCAAGCGGCGAATCCTCATCACGGGGCTCCTGCTCATCGTCTACCGCATCGGGATCCACGTCCCCACGCCGGGGATCGACAACCTTGCGCTCAAGGCGGTGTTCGACAGCCAGGCGGGGACCCTCTTCGGCCTGATCGACATGTTCTCCGGGGGGGCGCTCGCGCGCTTCTCCATCTTCACTCTCGGGATCATGCCGTACATCAGTTCCTCGATCATCCTTCAGCTGCTGACGGTCGTCATCCCGCAGCTCGAGAAGCTCTCCAAGGAAGGGGAGCTCGGCCGGCGGAAAATCACGCAATACACCCGGTACGGCACGATCGTCCTGTCCGTCATCCAGGGGACGGGGATCGCCGTCGGGCTGGAAAGCGTTACCGCGGGGGCGGGATCCGTCGTCTACCACCCGGGGTGGGCGTTCCGGATCATGACGGTCATCACCCTCACCGCGGGAACGGCGTTCCTGATGTGGCTGGGCGAACAGATCACGGAGCGGGGGATCGGCAACGGGATCTCCCTCATCATCTTCGCCGGGATCGTGGCCCGGTTCCCGAGCGGCCTGGTCCGCACGGTCACCCTGGTCCGCACCGGGGAAATGAACCTCTTCGCCGCGCTGTTCCTGCTGGCGCTCATGGTCGCCGTCGTCGCCATCATCATCTATTTCGAGCGGGCGCACCGGCGGATCCCGGTGCAGTACGCCCGCAGAATCGTCGGGCGGAAGGTCTACGGCGGGCAGAGCACCCACCTGCCGCTGAAGGTGAACACGGCCGGCGTCATTCCACCGATCTTCGCCTCCTCGATCCTGCTCTTCCCCGCGACGATCGCCAGCTTCATCAAGCACCCGATCACGCAGACGATCTCCGACGCCCTGACGCCGGGCCGGGTCGGTTACGAACTGCTTTTCGTCGCCTTCATCATCTTCTTCTGCTACTTCTACACGGCGGTCACGTTCAATCCGGTCGACGTCGCGGACAACATGAAGAAGTACGGAGGCTTCGTCCCGGGGATCCGTCCCGGAAAGAAGACGGCGGAGTACATCGACAAGATCCTGACGCGGATCACGCTGGGCGGCGCGATCTACGTGTCCGTCATCTGCGTCCTGCCCAGCATCCTCATCGCCCGCTTCAACGTCCCCTTCTATTTCGGCGGAACAGGGCTCCTGATCGTGGTGGGTGTCGCGATGGACACGGTCCAGCAGATCGAGTCGCACCTGATCACGCGGCATTACGAAGGCTTCCTCAAGAAAGGCCAGATGAAGGGGAGGAGGGGATAATCCGATGATGGGAATCATCCTTCTGGGTCCCCCCGGCGCGGGGAAGGGCACCCAGGCCAAGAAGTTGACCCAGGCGTTCGCCATACCGCAGATCTCGACCGGGGACATGCTCCGGGCGGCGGTCAAGAACGGGACGGCGCTCGGCAAGCAGGCCAAGGCGTTCATGGACGCGGGCGGGCTGGTCCCCGACGAGGTGGTCATCGGGATCGTCAAGGAGCGTCTCGCGGAGCCCGATTGCGGGAAAGGCTTCATTCTCGACGGATTTCCGCGGACGATCCCGCAGGCCGAGGCGCTCGACCGGGTGACGAAGGAGCTGGGGAAGGAGATCCGCTTCGTCCTCTCGCTCGAAGTCGACCAGAACGACCTGATGGAGCGGCTGTGCGGACGCCGGACCTGCACCGGTTGCGGGGCGATGTACCACGTGAAGTTCAACCCGCCCAAGGCCGAGGGGAAGTGCGACAAGTGCGGAACGGCCCTGATCCAGCGGGACGACGACAAGGAAGAGACGATCACGAACCGGTTGGCCAACTACAACAAGGCCACCGCTCCGCTGCTCGATTATTACAGGAACACGGGGAAAATCCGGTCCGTGATGGCTTCCGGCGAGATCGACGCCATCTACGCCGGGATCGTCAAGATTCTCCGGTAGGGGATGATTCTCGTAAAGTCGCCTCGGGAGATCGAGGTGATGCGGCGCGCGGGCGCCGTCGTAGGCACGTTCTTTGAAGAAGTGAGGCCGTTGATTCTCCCCGGGGTCAGCACGTGGGACCTTGAACTGTTCGCCGACCGGTTCATCGCCCGGAACGGCGTGCGAAGCGCCTTCAAGGGCGTCCGGGAGGGCGACATCCTGAGCATCGATTTCGGGATCGTGCGGGAGGGATTCTACGGGGATGCCGCGATGACCTTTCCCGTGGGGGCGGTGGACGACGTTTCCTCCCGGCTTCTCTCCGCGACGGAACGGTCGCTCGCCGCGGGGATCCGCGAAGTGCGGCCGGGGAACCGGTTGGGCGATGTTTCGGCGGCCGTGCAGGAGACCGTGGAGGCCGAAGGGTTCTCGGTGGTTCGCGACTTCGTCGGGCACGGGATCGGCAGATCGCTGCACGAGGACCCGCAGATCCCGAATTTCGGCAAGCGGGGGGTCGGCCCGAAACTGACGCCGGGAATGACCCTGGCCATCGAACCGATGGTGAACGCCGGAGGATGGCCCGTGGAGGTCCTGGCGGACGGGTGGACGGTCGTGACGCGCGACCGGAGCAGATCGGCTCACTTCGAGCACACGGTGGCCGTCACCGAGGACGGACATCGAATATTAAGTCTTCCTTGAGTATAATTGTAAGATAGATGCGGATATAAAAAGGAATATGGCAAAAGAAGAGGCGATAGAAATCGAGGGTACGGTGATCGAGCCGTTGCCGAATGCCATGTTCCGGGTGGAGCTCGACAACAAGATGAGGGTGCTCGCTCACATCTCCGGCAAGATGCGGATGCACTTCATCAAGATCCTGCCGGGGGATCGGGTAACCGTTCAGCTG
>JAENIX010000249.1 GCA_016844415.1 Actinomycetota bacterium
GCCTTCCCCGGGAAATCCGCCGGATCCCCAGAACGATGGCGGGAAGGAAGAGGAATGCGGTGCCGGCCATCCGTCCGCCTTCCCCGGTGCCCGGATCGGAGACCATCGAGCATCCGGATTCCTTGAATGGAATCGGAAGCGTGGTTGTGGCGACGGTCGTTACGTCCAGGTTACGGTTCGTGCCTCCGGGAATCAGGCCGGACCAGAAAACGATCGCCTTCCCGCTGATGTACCCGAACGCTCCGAGAGTGTAATCGCCGGTGATCTCCCTCGGAAACTCCTGTGAATCGAAGCCCACCTGGGCGCGCGGAGTCAGGATCTCGTAGTAGGGGAACGTAGAGATCAGATTGAAAGCGTAATAGGTGCAGCGCGTGCCTCCCGCGCCGTATCCCGTCATGTGCAACCTGCCGCTCGTGTCCAGGACCGCATCCGGGCGATAAAGGTTGAATTCGTCGGGCAGGATGAGCTCCCCCGGGGGAGTGATGAAGAAGTTCCTGTTGTCCGCAACAATCACCGTGCTGCCGTCCTGGTTGTCGGCGTCGGGGTTGAAGTTGATGAAGCCGATGTTGCCCGCCTGGCCCGGCACGGTCTCGTCGGCGGCGAGGACGACGATGGAGCTGTTGCTGAATACCTGCAGCGACGGGAAGCCCCAGCGGAATCCGCCCCCGATCACCTGGGTCGCCGATATGACCCGGTTGTCTATGCCGTTCGTTTCCTTGATCATCGCGTAGTAAACCGGGACGGAGCCTGTCAAAAAGGCGTTGTCCGCGGCCCAGGCGACATGCGACCGGTTCAGCGTGTCGAGCCGAAGGCTCGGAAGCGGCCGGAGGCCGTCGGTGGCGGGAAGGGAGGAGAGCGGTATCGGCGCGCCGACTACCAACGCGTTGTCGAGTCCGACCCGCGCGAAATACACCTGGAACGGTTCCGTTCCGATGACAGACCGGTTCCCGAAGGCGATGCGCGCGGAATTGTCCGTGGTGACTATACCGAAGGAAATGTCTTCGATATCGCCGGTTGCGAGATCACCTGCAGGGAATCCGGTCACCTGCTTGACGGAAGCGAGTGTCGCCGTGTTGCCCGTAAGCGTAAACCTGGCGATATAGGGTCGGTAGACGGTGTCCAGGTCGGTAGCCTTCGCCTGGAAGAAGATCACCGCCTCGGTGGACGACCGCAGGGCGATTTTAGGATGGCGCGCGTCGTAATAGGAAGAGTTTCCGCCCGTGCCTGTGTTATCGACCGCCACGGGGGATGTAAGGATAACCGCGCTGTCCTTAACCAGGGACAGGTTGGCGAAATTGGTATCCCCGTTTACCGCCGCGAAGTACACCCAGTAGCCATCACCGGAAGCGGTATTTTTCCCGATGTACGCGACGAGCGCCTTCGATCCGTTCATCGCCACCGAAGGCTGGTCGAAGATCCCCGTGTTGTTGTCGTTCACCGGCAACGTCATCTCCGCGCCGGCCACGCCCGAAAATGCGGCGATCATGATCAAGGCTGCGAAAACGGCTCCGTAAATTCGAGACATCGAACACCCCGTGGAAAGGATTTTATTAGTGCCTATTCTAAACGCCAGTACCGCCATTGTATATCATTTCCGGCCCGCACCCCCACTGCGTCGACCGTCCGGACCGTTCCCCCGAAATCGCCCATGGAGCGGACGTGAAAGACCGTGCTCTTTATATCTATCAGGTCCCGGAAACGCGTCTTGTCGTATAGGTCCCGGAGCATCGGATTGACGCTCCCGATGTCTTTGGTTTTCTGGAACGGGGTTTCCTTGCGGTACTCGATGATCTGGTCGGCCGTGGCCGAGCTGATTTCCCCGCCGTCGGAGGCATCTTGGCCCGCTGAGAGCGCCATGAGTATTTCCTTGGGTGCCGTGTTGATGTTGACCATGCCCGAGGAATGGACGGTCACGAACGGCTTGATCTTCTCGAATGCCTCCTTCGTGATCCCGCGGACAAGCCGCAGTTCGTCCAGCGTGTCGAACAGGTCGTTCTTCGCGCGGTAGGGGTAGGGGAGCGACATGTAATAGGAGGTTTCCGCCCCCCCGACGCGGGCCGAGTCGTCGTTGTCGAGCCAGTCCACCACCGCATCGGCCACCGATTGCTCGATGCCTATGATGGATAGCAGTTTGCGGAACACCGCGAGTCTCTGCTCGTCCGGGGCGTTTCCGTTGGCAAGGATCAGCTTGTTCAGATTGAGTTTCCGCTCCTCGTCCTCGACGGTGACCGCAACGACGCCCTCCCCGAGCTCGATGGGTGGGACGGGCCGGGACCATATCTCGTCCAGGGTGTCGTACTGGTTGTCCTTGGCGTCCTGCCGCAAGGCGATTTTCGCCGCCGCCGCCCCGCCTTCCGCCAACAGGGCGGACCGGACATGGCCAGCGCCACTATCAGGACCAGCACTAGAAGGGTGACGAGAAGCGCGACTCCGGAGTCGTTTCGGACGATGGCCTTCATCGGGAGCGTCCCTCCCTCTTGCCGGAGAAGAGGGTAGATGCTTCACCGCCCGCAAGCGGGATGGGGAAGCTCCTGCGGTACTCCTGTCCCCTGGCATCCGTCAGGACGAAAGCCACCTTGGTCGGGAGCCGGCCGGTGCCGGTTCCACCACCGGGCGGCCAATCGGTCGTCCAGTTCGGCGGCCAATCGGTCGTCCAGTTCTTCCCGTCGAACGTTTCTACGCGAAACCCCATAAGGCCGGTCGCCAGGCGGGACTCGCTCGTGGCCATCTTGTTATCGATCAGGGGCAGGTCGGATTGCTCCCGGTATAGATCGATATATTTCCCGTCGGCCCCGACCTTCGGGTAGTACTTGATCTTGACTATGTCGGTCGAGGGACGGGCGGCCGATGGATCGGGAAGGACGAAGGCGGTGAAGATAAGCGTGGACGCCGGCTTCCCGGAGAACTGGTCGAGACGGCAGGTGAACGCCGTGGTGGTGACGCTTGTGGACGAAAATGACCCGGCAAGGTCCGTCCCGATGCGATCCGCGCTGATCCGGATCTGCCGGAACGCGCCTGAGCGCTCCTTCAGGATATCCAGGCCTCGCCCGGCTCCCGTGAAGGCGGAAAGAAGGATCGCCAGGATCGTCGCAAGGATTCCCAGCGCGAGAAGGATCTCGACGAGCGTGAATCCCTCTGACGCCTTCATGGACGGAGGGGCGGGCCCCCCTACCAACCTCCTCGACCGGGGGGCGGGCCCCCCTACCATCTTCCTCGACCAGAGGGCAGGCCCCCCGCGGCGGGCGAAACCGGTGTTCATTTCGCCGCGATCCCGGACAGGGTCATCTTCTCCTCGACGCCCTTCGTGGTCCAGGTAACCGTAACATGGACTTCGCGCGCGTCCTGGTGCGCGGCCTGCTTCACGACCCGGACCCATGTGTACGCATCGTCCGGCGGCGGGAAGCGCCCCGCTATCTCTCCTATGTCTGGAAATGTGTAAAGGGCATCGCGGAGGACCGTTTCGCCAAGGAACGCGGTTACGGTCCACCGCTCCGAACGCTCCCCGGCGGCGATGGCGCCGGACATCACCTGGTAGGCGAGCACCAGGACCGCCGACAGTATCGCCAGCGCAACAAGGACTTCGAGGAGCGTAAACCCCCCTACCAACCACCTCGACCGGGGGGCAGGCCCCCCTACCAACTTTCTCGACCGGGGGCGAGGTCCTTTCCGGTTACGCATCCTTGACCACCGTCCCCGTAAGCACGTCGATCGACCCGTCGAACGGATTTATCCGCAATGTCCAGTCGGTCGATTCACCGCCCGCCCCGTTGTCGCGGAGGAAAATCCTGGCGGCGGGGACCTTCCCCCCCGGCAGGTAGCGGATCTCGGTTACAAGGTCCACCGGCCGGTCCTCGTTTTCGATGCGAATGCCCGTAATCGCAAGCCGGGTGCCGAACGGTTTTGCGGGGGAGGTCTTTTTCCCTCCCGCGATCTGGAACCTGTATGTGCCGGCGGGAGGATCGAGGATAAGGCGCGTCTCGCGTTTTTCGAAGAGCGCGTAGTCGAAGGCCTCTTCGGAGTTTGCTGAGATCTCACGGAAGACCGCGTTGCGTCCGGGTTCGCCGACCTCGGCGATCCTGGGGGCGGCCAGCCATAGAACAAGCCCCAGAATGAAAAGGACGACGGAAAGCTCGATGAGCGTGAACCCCCCTACGCGCTTCGCGCTCCGGGGGGCTGGCCCCCCGGTCGAGGAGGTTTGGAGGGGGGCAGGGCCGCGGTTACGAGACGGTGTGCTAAGAATCCCAGCTGTTGATGTCCGCATCCTCGCCTTCCCCGCCTTGCACGCCGTCGGCGCCGTACGAACTGATGTCGTAGTCCCCGCGCTGACCGGGGGAAACGTAGACGTACGGATTTCCCCACGGGTCTTTCGGGGTCCTGTCGATGTACCCGCCCTTGCGGTAGTTCTTCGGGATTCGCCCGCCCTCGGGCATGCGCACCAGGGCGTCCAGCCCCTGGTCCGTGGAAGGGTAGAAGCCGTTGTCCAGCTTGAACAGCTCCAGCGCCTGCTGGAGGCTCTTTATCTGGACGCGCGTCTGCGTCTTCTTCGCTTCCTCCGTGCGTCCGATCAGCTTGGGAACGACGAGCGCGGCGAGCAGCCCGAGTATTACGATGACCACCATGATCTCGATGAGCGTGAAGCCTGCGCGGTTCCGCAGGCGGTCCGTTTCCTTTTTCCGAGAGTTCATCCCTTAATCCTCCTTAGCGAACGATCTGGGAGATTTCGAGCAAAGGCAGCAATATGGAAACGACTATGCCGGCGACCACCAAACCCATCATGAGTATTATTATGGGCTCGAGGAGCGAGAGGAGGCGGGACAGCCTCGTTTCTATCTCACCGTCGACGGCGTCCGCCATCTTCGCGAGGATGAAATCGAGCTTTCCGCTT
>JAENIX010000250.1 GCA_016844415.1 Actinomycetota bacterium
CCGCATCCGCCGACCCGGCGGCCGCCGACATGATCTTTGCCGCGCGGGATTCGAAGCCGTCCACCTTCCGCAGGGACTCCGTCCCCTCCCCGGAAAGCCCTCCCCTGGTCCACCAGCCGGACGGCGCGATCACGGAAACATACGTGCCGTCCTTCCCGGAAGGGCAGTCGACCAACCCCTCGGACAACAGAGCGAGACCCGCAGCAGGCGCCGATTCCGGAGGACAGAGCCGAAGAGAGGAATAGAACGGCTCCCCCGAAATCATCACCGTGCATTCCACCGCTTTCTCGAAGTCCCGAAGAATCGCGCATGTCTCTCCGGCCTTCCCCAGCGAGTCGTCGATGTGCCTGCATGCGGCGGACAGCGCCCACCCGGACGGGACGGCGCCGGCAAGGCGGAGCCCCGTCCGGGAGACCAGTTCCTCCCAGCGTTCGATATACTCCGAGGGAGCCGCCATGACGATCTGTTGAGCGTTCTTCCCGCCAGCGGATTCACCGGACAGGATCCAGTTGAAAGAAAGGCTTGAGGCGGGGAAGGGGAACAGGCGGTCCAGCTCCAGCGCTATGGCGGCCCGCAGGTCCTTTGCCCGCAAGGGCGGCAGAGAGATACGCGCCATGAACACCTTGTCCGCGGGGATCGCAAGCCGCGCCTCGCTGCCCGACAGGCCGTAGCGCGCCACGAAATCGAGCAGCGCGCTTTCGGCTTTCGCCAGCCAGGTCTGATCCCGTTCGGCGCGCAGATCGAAAACGACAGGCGGGACGAGAACCGAAGTCCGGCCGACGCCGAAACGGACGACGGAAAGCGCAAGGCGCCTCCCTGAAGGGTCGATCCCCACAACTGTCCGGAAGAGGTTCACCGGCTACGCCCCCACGCCGATCGCCACGTAGTCCATCCAACGAAGTATTTTAACCGATTTCGGTCCGCCGCCGCTGAAATCTACCCTGCACTCGATCCCCCGGGAAATCCTTTCGCCGGCCTTTCCTACCGACGTGATGGTGTAAATTCGCGAGGAACGGCTGAAGGAAAAGATCGGCAGCGCGGTCATCGGGACACCCTGTTCCGCCAGGAACTGCGATACCTCGGCGGGCGACCGGAAGGGGGCTTCCTGCCTCCGCGCGACGACAGCCCGCGCCGCCTCGGGGGTGAACCCAGGCAGCACCTGAAGAACCTCCACAGGCGAAGCGTTGATGTCCACGGAGGGAGAGAACCCGTAGGCGGTGAAAATCCTCGAAAAGAGACGTCCGAACTGTTCCGGCGTCACACCTTTCACGAAAAGCAGTTCGTCGACGCTTGCCAGCTTCCCGTTGCGAGGCTTGACGGGATTGGCCAGGGAGGCATAGTAGGGGCTTTCCGCACCGTTTGTCCGCGGCATGTCGTCCTCGTCCCTCCAGTCGAGGATGGCGTCGCCGACACTTTCAACCTCTTCCAGGGAAAGTCCCCCGTTTTTCAACACCTCTTTCAACATCGCTTCAGGAACGAAATTGATGTCGATCCTGCCGCTCTCGCTTTCGATCCGTGTCTCGTAGGAGACGTCCTCCTCCTTGCCTGCGGGCGGTTCCCTCAATACATTGTCCAGTGGGAACGAGGACAGCATCGCGATCGCCCGGTGGATCCCGGTGCGCGCCTGGTAGTAGGCACGGGAGGAATCCAGGCCGTTCCGGGCGGCCTGCGCCTCCGTCCGCATCGAGAACGCGAAGGACATCGCCAGCGTTCCCAACAGGAGCAGAGCCCACAATACTATCAGCTGCGCGAATCCCTTCCCGCCGCGCATCACGACCCGCCCGCCGGGATCGGAACGACAAGGGCCGTCCTGCGCGGACCGGTCTCCGCGGGAGTGACGAATTCCATTCGTATAGCCGCCGGCAGGCCCTTATTCTCACTCCCGTCCCATCCCTGCACCCATTCCCACTTCCCCTCTTCCGTCGGCCCGGGCGAATAGCTGAACGTCACCTCGGTGGCATCGGGGAAAAGGATGCGAGGCTTCTCCGTCCCCTCCCAGCCCTCCACTCCCTCCGCCCGCATGGGGGACGCTTCCGAAAGGAACAGCCCCCGGGGGGTCCGGGAAGTATCTCCGCCATGGAAACTGATCAGCCGGTATCCTCCTCCCGAGAGGGATGATGGGGCCCCGTCGGAGAGGAACCGGATTCTGCCCGCCTCACCCCGGAAATAGGGGACCGGGACGCCTTCCACCGGAAGAATCGGCAAAGGATCGGCGGACCGGATCGCCCGCTCCAGGATCTCCGTGCCCGCGCGAAGCCGTGCCATGCCGGCGGCCTCCTCCCCGCCCCTTTCCAGCGAGGTACCCGTCAGACGGAACGCCACGACGATGAACGCGGCGATCGCGGCGAGGATCGAGAGCGAGATGATCATTTCGAGTGTGAATCCATCCCTATACGAAGAACGGAGGGGGGCTCGCCCCCCGGTCGAGGTGGTTGGTAGGGGGGCAGGCCCTTCCCGGAGACCCGTCCGGAAAGCTCGTGAGCGGGGATTCATGCGATCACCCGCCGGTCCCGGCGCTCTTCCGGTCCCACCGGGTTGCCGCAAGACTCACCGCACGCTCCCGGGCGCCGTCTTCCCATGCGACGGTCACCTGGATGCGCATAGGGCGGAACGGAAGGCCCTCATCCTCCGGGAGGAAAGTGGTTTCCGTGGTCCAACGGTACCTCTCTCCGAAAAGACCGGTTTCTATCCCCTCCTCCGGCCTGGGCGCCAGAAGCGCCTCTTCCAGGCGTTGCGATGCGTACACGGAGGCGGCAGTCGTGTCCCGT
>JAENIX010000251.1 GCA_016844415.1 Actinomycetota bacterium
AATCGCGACGGCTTCGACAGGACGGTCCCGCTGACGCGCTCGTATATGTTGATCGGGTAGGTCATCACCAGCAGGTCCTTGGCGCGGGTGGCGGCCACGTACAGCAGCCTCCTCTCCTCCTCCAGCTCATCCTCCCTTTCCGCGGCCCGGAGGAGGGGCAGTTTTCCGTCAAGCACCCAGAGGATGAAGACCGCCTTCCACTCCAGCCCCTTCGCGGAGTGGATAGTCGACAGCGTCAGGGTTTCCCTCTCCACGTCGGGCGCGGCGATGTCTCCCACCGACGCCTGGGGCGGCTCCAGGGTGATCTCCGACAGGAACTCCGAAAGTTTCGCGAATCGGGCGCAAAGCGACTCCAGGTGGTCCAGGTCCTTAAGCCGCCTCGGGTAGTCGTCGAACCGCGCCTCCAGGATGGGGCGGTAGTACGCGATCACCCGCGCCATCATCTCGGACGGCGGCATGGTTCCGCCCGCCGTGCCGTCGGGGCGGGCGCCGAGCTCCGCGAGAAGCGCGGCCAGGCGCGCCGCCTCCTCCGAACGCTTCCGGCCCTTCAGCGAGGAAAGGACCGGCAGAAGCGACGCATCCGCATGCGCCTGCCTGGATATGTCCGCGCTGACCTTCCTCCCGATTCCGGGAACGAGCATGAGCGCCCGGGACAGGCTCAACGCGTCGCGCGGATTGTCGATCAGGCGGAGATGGGCGATCACGTCCTTTACGTGGGCGGTCTCGAGGAATTTGAACCCGCCGAACTTGCGGTACGGGATGCGCCGCTTGGCGAGCTCCACCTCCAGGTCGAAGGACAGGTAGGCGGCCCGGAACAGAACGGCGATCTCGCTTAAGGGCACCCCCTCGTTTTCGTGAAGCGAAAGGATCCTGTCCGCGACGAAGACGGATTGCAGGCGCTCGTTGGGGGAGCAGAGCAGGGTCGCCTTCTCGCCTCCGGTGCGCGACGTGAACAGGCGCTTCGGGAACTTCTCCCGGGCGCCCGCGATGATCTCGTTGGTCACGTCGAGAATCGGCTGGCGGCTCCGGTAGTTCTCTTCCAGGAACACGATTTTCGCCCCGGGGAAGTCCGACGGGAAATCCATGATGTTGCGGAAATTGGCCCCGCGGAAGGAGTAGATGCTCTGGGAGTCGTCCCCCACGGCCATCGCGTTGTCGTGTGTGAAGGCCAACAGGCGCAGGATCTCCGCCTGGATGCGGTTGGTGTCCTGGTACTCGTCAACGAGGATGTGGCTGTAGGCTTCGGACGCCTGCCGGCGGATCGCCTCGTTCCCCCTCAGGAGGGCCGCCAGGTGTATCAGCAGATCGTCGTAGTCCATCAGGTTCCGTTCACGTTTCGCGGCTTCATAGAGGCGGGAGATCGTAACTATGTCGTCAAGGCAGTATAGAAAGTGGGGAGCCTCCCTTTCCACCGCCGTGGCGATGTCCTCATCGCGGTTGACCGCGCGGCTGAAGAGGTCTGCGAGCGTCTGCTTCCTGGGGAAGCGGACCGTCTTGTGTTCCGAGTGAACCTCCTGGCGGAGGAGCCCCACGAGATCCTCCGAATCGGCCCGGTCCAGGATGGTGAAGTTGTTGCCGAAGCCGGCGGCGGCCGCATGACGCCTCAGGAAGGCGTTGGCGAAGGAGTGGAACGTTCCTCCGGATACTTTTTCGCACCGGCTGTCGAGGAGCAGCGCGGCCCTCCGGAGCATCTCCTCGGAGGCCCGGCGGGTGAAGGTGAGCAGGAGGATGGAGGAGGGCGGGTGGCCGATCTCAACGAGCCGTGCGACGCGGTAGATGAGGGTGCGCGTCTTGCCCGTCCCGGCGCCGGCTATGACCAGCAGGGGCCCGTCGCCGTGGAGGACCGCCTCCGCCTGCCGGGGGTTCAGGGCCTTCCCGTAATCGATCTTCCCCTCGCCCGTGCTTTCGTGAATCGAATACCTGTTCCGCAATCGGTTTCCCCCCGTGTCGGAAGCATCGGATATGTTACCCCAATCTGCTGCCGGAAACGCGGGACTTCTTACCTTCCGCATGCGGGGCCCGCACACCCTGTGTCGGCTGCGCTGCCCCGGATTTTCGGCCTTGACAGAGGGGGACCCCGCTGCTAGATTCCGGAATGTTGCAGAATATGGGTGGATTATGCCCGGTTTTCGCAGCAGTACATCAAAGGAGGTACAGGAAAGTGGCTCAAGGCACCGTGAAATGGTTCAACGACGCGAAAGGGTATGGCTTCATCGCACAGGAAGGCGGTCCGGATGTTTTCGTGCACTTCAGCGCGATCAAGGCTGAAGGGTTCCGGTCGCTGAAGGAGGGCGAGCGCGTCGAGTTCGAGATCACCGAAGGCCCCAAGGGTCCGCAGGCGGCCAACGTCACGAAGGCGTGACGGCCGGGGTTTTTTTTGGTGCCAGGGCAGAAAGATGGCACCATGCCGCAGGGCAAAGGTACTCGGGAGCGGCAAGGGACGTCCCTGAGAACCTAAGAACAGGGACGTTCCTAAGAACTCGGGGACAAAACCGGAATGGTTCTTGTAGGGTGGTCCCGTTTAAAAACCGGTACCGGTCTATTTCGAGTTCTTAGGAACGTCCCTGTTCTTAGGTTCGACCGTCCCGTTTTTGACTTTACTTGCCAGGGGGCACTGGCATTGGCGCGGGGGGGACGGCAGGCATCCCCTGCGGCCCTCCAGGACCTGGCGCCGACGCAGGGGCGCCTTCATTCATTATCGTGGGCGAAATCCTG
>JAENIX010000044.1 GCA_016844415.1 Actinomycetota bacterium
AAGCCCGGCCCCATCAAGAAGGGCGGGGACTTGAGGAAAATGATGCAGGACGACCTCGCGGGCGAGTACGGCGCGATCGAGTTCTACAAACAGGTCATCAAGCTGTGCGCGGAAGCCGGGGACAGCACCACCCGTCTCATGATGGAGGGAATCGTCACGCAGGAAGAAGGCCACGCCGACCAGTGGGAGACCATCCTGCAGAAAACGGGGAAGATGCTTCCGTAGCGCGCTTTAGCGAATCGGTACGTGGGGCATATACAGTCGTCTAAGTACTCCATTCAAGAAATACGTAAACGCGGACTCCGGGCTCGCGGGGGGCTTCCGCTTTCGCTGCGCTCGCGACCTGCGCCCGCTCGCTGCGGATTCCGCTTCGACGCAATCTCTCCCTTCGCTCCATACGCCGCGAAAGCGGAACCCCCCGCTGCGCCCTGCGTCCGGCCTTTACCTCTTATTTGACGATCCCGCGCTGGAAGGCGAACTTGATCAGCCCCGCACGGGTGCGGATGTCCAGCTTTTCCTGGAAATTAGAGTAATGGGCGATAACCGTTTTTACGCTGATATCGAGAATATTCGCGATTTCCTTGTGGCTGTGCCCTTCCGCGATCAGCTTCAGGACCTGTTTCTCCCTGTCCGTCAGCCTCTCGTAGGGGTCCTCCTCTATCGGATTAGTCCCCTTGCTTAGATAATCCGGAGTACAGGTAGAACTCTCCCCTCGCGACGGCCCGTATAGAGGAAAGCAGGTCGGTCCCCACCGCGTGCTTGAGGATGTATCCGGAGACCCCCGCCTTGATCAGCCGGCTCACGTACTCCCTGTCGTCGTATTGGCTTAAGACGAGGATCTTGATGTTGGGGGCGGTCTTCTTGATCTCCACCGTCGCCTCGAGCCCCCCCAGCCCGGGCATCGCGATGTCCATCAGCACGATGTCGGGCTTGAGCTTGTGCGCCTTCTGGATGGCGTCCATCCCGTCCGACGCCTCTCCCACCACTTCGACGTCGTCGTGAAGCGAAAGGATCGCGATGATCCCCTCGCGCAACAGGGCGTGGTCGTCCGCGACAAGGATCTTTATCCTCGACATGCCGTCACCCGCGCCTCACCCTGCTCTCCCCGCACCCGTTCATGCCCGAATCGGAACGTACACGCTGATTTTCGTCCCCTTCCCCGGCTCCGATTGGATCGTCAGCTTGCCGTCCAGGAGGGAGATCCGCTCCTCCATGCCGAGAAGGCCGAACCCCCCTTGATCCTTTTTCCGCACCGGCTCGAGGACATCCAGCGCGTCGAATCCCTTCCCGTCGTCCTCGATCTCCATTCCGATGCCCGACTCCCCGTATGTAACATTTACGAAGACGTTTTGGGCATCCGCGTGCTTGCTGATGTTGATGATGGCCTCCTGGGCGACCCGGAACATCACGAGCTCGATCTTCGAGTAGTCGAGAATCCCCTGGACTCGCGCCTTCATCTCGTCGCAGCTTCCCGTCGTGTGCAACTCGAAATGGATCCCCCTCTCCCCGATGTGCTTTTCCAGGACCCACTTGATTGCGGACTCGAGCCCGAGGTCGTCCAGGATGGGGGGCCGCAGGTCCTTGATCATCCGGTGCAGCCCTTTGAGCATCGACATGCACTGCTCACGGATCTGCTGGAGATGCTTCCGCCTCGGGTCGTCCGGGGGGAACCGCATCAGGACCGAATCGAGCGATATGAGGATGGCGTTCACGGACTGGCTCGTATCGTCGTGCAGCTCCCGCGCGATCCGCTTCCTCTCGTCCTCCTCTGCGGTGATGATCTCGCGCAGGAGTATCGCAAGCTTCTCCCGGCTGCGGTTCAGCTCCTTCGTCCTCTCGGCCACCCGGCTCTCCAGCCCGGAGCTGTATTTCTGTACGCTCTCCAGCGATTCCGACAGCTTCACCCTCATCTCGTCGAAGCTGCGGCTTAAGGTACCTATCTCGTCGCTGGACGACGCCTCGATCGGGTCCTTAAGGTTCCCCCCGGCGATCTTCTGGGTCGCGTCGATGAGTGAGCGGACCGGCCGGACGATGCTCCGGGACAGGCCGATGGCGAGCAGCAGGGCGGTGATGATGGAAATGACGCTCAAGACCAGGAAGCCTTTCCGCAGGGTGATGGAGGGCAGGAATATCGTCTCCTGCGGATCCCTCACGATGATCCCCCACGGCGCCGAAGTCAGGGGAGAGAATGCAAGCATGTCCTTCCCCGTCTGTGTCCCGGGTTGGGTTTCCTTGCACCGGTGGCAGCTGAGCACCGACGTCTTCCGCTCCTGGACCAGTTCGCGCAGAAAACGGTACCTCTCGGTGCAGGTCAGGATGCGCCTGGGGTCGTTGGAGGCGATGATGACGCCGTGGCCGTCGACCAGCTCTATGTAGGTGTCAGGGCCGATGGGAGTCGTCTTGATGATCTGGGAGAGGAGGTAGTTCGTCGGATCTATCTCTCCGCCGGCCACCCCGACCACGTCCCCGTCCTTGTTCTTCAGGGTGGGTGGAGGCGTCCGTATGCACGTCCGAGATTACCGGCTTCAGGTCCTTCAGCGTCCTTCCCACTTCCGGTATGCTCGACAGGTTTATATCCTCCCCTTCCTGGTGGGGATATGCGATGACGACGCTTCCCTGGAGGTCCGTCAGGAAGATCCGCCCGGTGAAGATCGAATACTCGATGGCCGCCTTGAGGGCCTTCTTCTCGGGTTCCCAGTCTTTGTCCCTGAAGTCGATCCTGCCGGAAAGGGAGATGTCGTAGAGCCTCTTGAGGTTGTTCTCCAGTATATAGTCGATGTTCTTCCCGATGAGGTTGGCCAGTGCAAGCCGGTTTTCCAGGGATCGCTTTATGCTTGCGTCGATGCTCAAGTGGCTGATGATCCCGAGGCTGACCAGGATGATGGCCATGTTCAGGATCAGAAGGAAGATGATCCGCTTTTTCATCGTTACCGGCCAATCTATAAGCCTCGGGGCGCCCCGTCAACCTGTACCGCTATCCGCGGCCTTCTCTTCCACGCCGGGCGGGCCATCCCCCAACAGCACGTTCGGCTCCACACCCTCGATCCGCGCGAGCTCCAGCGGGTGCTCCCGCATCATCCGGTCCCTCGAGATGTACCCCGTGAATATGCTCGTGTCGAGCGGGAAGACATCCGGGCTGAATATCGAGTTGTAGATGTGCCAGATCGCGTTGATGAGGAAGATCAGCAGGGCCTCGTTGGAATGCAGCACCTTCGCCGCGGGTATGATCTCCCCGGGCAGGATGCGGGTGACCATCGTCGGCAGCCACAGGACGGCCCCGGACACGATCATCAGGAAGCCGCCGATCAGGATGGTCCAGTACTCGAACTTCTCCATGTAGTCGTACCGGTCGCACCTCGCCGCGTGGTTCTCCAGCCCGAAGTAATACCTGATGTTGTGGATGGAGGCGACCAGGTCCTCCCGGGTGATGAACATCGACGACTCCCACTTCCTGGAAGCGACCCCGCCGACCGCCACGCCCACGTGGAGGAGGATCTCGAAGGTGAAGAAGAGTCCCATGTACCGGTGCACCAGCCGGACGTTGTCGATCCCGCCCATCTTCAGGATGAACCACTGGGCGGAGTCGACGTGCCAGAACCTCTGGCACAGGCCGGTGGCGAACAGCACCACTGAGCTCAGGATGATCATCCAGTGTTCGGCGATGCGGAATGTGCTGAACCTCCGGATCTTCGTTTTTCCGTCTTTCATGACCGTGTCCACTCCATGGGGCGCCCTCGCCTCAACGGTTGACGGCATATCGCCAGATATGCAGGAAGATCTGCAGGAGCAGCCCGAGCCCCATTATCGGGATGAAGATCTTGTAGGCGGTGCTCACTATGAAGATCAGGGGGAACTTCGACAGCGACGGCTTGTAGTGGGAAAGCCAGGCGTTCGGGAAGTTCTCGTTGGTGTCCTTGTGGCACTTCTGGCACCGCTTGAGGAGGTTCGCCTTCACGTTGGCGGGATCTGAGCTGACCGAGCTCATGATGTTGTGGGTCCCGTGGCAGTCCGTGCAGACGGCTATCGGTCTCGCCGGCTTGTAGAGCTGTTCCCTCTGTTTCCTGTACAGCCCAAGCGTGACCCCGTGGAAATCCGTGAGATAGGCGTTCAGCACCTCGGTCGACAGCCCGTACTTGCTGACGACCGCCGGGTTCGCGTGGCAGTTCCCGCAGATCTGGGGGATCCTCTCGTGGTACTCCAGGGTGAGCGGGTTCTCGATGTCGTGCGCCGTGTGGCAGTCGATGCAGATCGGAACGTCCGTGTTCTGCTCGTTGAAGAGGGCGCTTCCGTGGACGCTCTTGGCGTACACGGCGAAAACCTCCTCGTGGCACTTCCTGCATTTGTGTGTGGTGAGCACCCTCCCCTTCACCCCGCGCGACATGTGGGGGATCTGGTGGGACCCGTGGCAGTCGTTGCAGACCGGCGCGTTGAGATTTCCCTGGCTCAGGATGGTGTTGTGGACGCTGTCTAGCGTCTTCGTGTACTTGTCGAAATGGCACCGCCGGCAGCTCTCCGAGGAGGCGATGGTGTAGTCCCGCCGGCTGCGGAAGTTCCTCTTCGGGTGCTCATCCGACGAGAAGCCGTAGTGGCAATCAGAGCAGCGCAGCTTGTCGTGGGCGTTCCCTTCGGAGAAGGAATACGACACGTTCAGGGAGATCTTGTCCCCGTTCCGGCAGGTCATAGTCATCTTTTGCCGGTGGCACTTCATGCAGTATTCGGTTTCGCTCCGGATGATCCGTCCTCCCGCGACGGGCGTCACCGAGTGGGCGTCGTGGCAGTCGGTGCAGACCGGCGAGGCGCCTTCCCTCTCCTTGGTGAGCAGGTCGGCATGGACCGATTTCGACTTTATCTGGTCGGGCGTGTGGCAGCCGCGGCAGACTGCGGACGACCTCACCCGGTACTGCGCCTTGTTCCGGAAATTCCTGGAGGGATGGTGGTCGGTGGAGAAATCGGTGTGGCACCGGGAACAGCTTAAGACGCTGTGAACCGAGAGACGGTACTTCGCCGGGTTGACGTACGCTTCCACGGATTCTTCGTTCTGGAACTTGTAGGCGATGCCTTTTTTGCCGTGGCACTGCAGGCACTTGATCGATTCTATGGAAAGGTCGACGTCGTCCTTGGCGTGGCCGGCCGCGGGGAATCCCGCGGCCAGCAGGAGGAAGGCAATTACGGCAAACCATCGCTTCATCTAATGGTGTTCCTCCGGATAGTCCGGGTCCTCCCGGAGGACCGGCATCCGGTTCAGTATCCATCGGAACAGCAGGATGTGGAACGTTATAATGGAAAGAACGATCAACGCCTCCTTCGGCGGCGGCACGATGTCATGGAAGTGGTTCGGCAGATTCCAGTTGAACGTGATGATCGAGAGGTTCAGGCGGTTGAGGATGATCCCGGCGATGGCATGGAAGGCGCCGAACCGGACGATCCGGGCGCTGTTCTTCTTCACGCCCATGAAAAGAACGATCATGGGGACGAGCACGAACGCCAGTATCTCCAACATGAACCAGTAGCCGTACCCCGTGGCCAGGAGCGCCCAGTTGTCGTCGTGGGCAACCCCGATCATCTTCAGCAGGAAGTAGACGAACATGACGATGCTGGCGGCCTTCCCGAGCCCGACGGTCAGGGGATCGAGGCTGGTGAGAAACGTCGCGTCGGCCCTCTCCCGCAGCCAGCGCGCGCACACCGTGCTGACGGCGATCACCATGCAAAGCCCGCCGAAGATGCTGGAGATGAAGTTGAACACCGGCACGAAGGTGGAGTACCAGAGCGGGTGGACCTTCCCCGGGGCGAGAAGGAACATCGCCCCCAGCGCGGACTGGTGAAGCGTGGAGAGGATCACGCCGGCGATCGTCATGCCGATCGTGAGCATCACCGCCCATTTGCGGACCCGCCTCGAGCGGAGCCATTCGAGGATCGCCGGGCTGAACTCCAGCAGCTGGACCGTGAGGTACGTGGCGACGTGCCACGCGACGAGGAACAGGACGGAGGTCGGGCCGAAGGATACCGCCATGGGGTAGTAGATCCTCCAGGGTCGGCCGATGTCGATCAGCAGGTAGATTACCGCAAAGAGATACCCCATGAAACCGGTGAGAACGCCGAGCCGCACCATCGGATGATATTTCTTGTACCCAAGGATGTACACCGCGGTCGCCATTACGTAACCGGTCCCGGAAAGAGGAACGCCGGCGAACAGCCCCCACCCGAGCAGGATGCTCCACGGGTATTCGTTCGAGGCGTGCGTGACCGCCGCCAGGCCTTTCCAGAACCGCAGCCCGATCAGCGGAAAGCCGACGCAGAGGATGATCATGGCGACGATGTTGAACGGGGTGATGAGCTTTTTCGAATACTCGGCCCAGGACATCCCCATCAGGAGCTTGTCGGTGAACCGGGCGGGGAAGCTCTCCGCCTTTGCGATGTTCTCGTCGTTCATTCCTTGCCCTCCTTGTTCCTTGTTGCGGCGTAACACATCGTCAGCAGCGCCGGCCACATGGTGAGGACCAGCGGGACGGCGGAGAGGAACCCTTTCGTCTGCTCCACGAGCGGCTTCTCCGGCAGGGCGGCCGGGAAGTCCATCTGCTCGAATGGGACGCCGGAGATGTACAGCCAGCTGGTCCCTCCGACTTCATACTCTCCGTAGATGTGTTCCAGGTACCGCTTGGAGTTCTTCTGGATCTTGTTCCTGGCGAGCTTGATCAGGTCGCTTCGCTTCCCGAAGGTGACGGCTCCCGACGGGCACGCCTCGGCGCACGCGGGGATGCCGCCCTTGATGATCCTCCCGTAGCAGAGCGTGCACTTGACGATCTTGGGCTGCAGGGCGCTGTCGTAATCGTAGGCCGGAACATAGAAGGGGCACGCGACCATGCAATACCGGCAGCCGAAGCATACGTCCGCGTTGTAGAGGACGGACCCCTCGGGAGTTTTCTTGTATGCGTTCACCGGGCAGGCGGACGCGCAGCTGGGCTCGTTGCAGTGGTTGCACTGCACCTTGCGGTACATGGGGGAGACCGGCGATTTCAGCTCGGAATACCGGTTCACCACCGTGTAGGCGGAAGCGGTGGGCCGCCGCTTCTGCTCGAAGACCGATTTTTCGTCGAAGGGAACGGACGGCTCCGGGAGCTTGTTCGCCTGGTTGCACGCCTTTTCGCAGGTGCGGCATCCCACGCACTCGGTAAGGTCCGTGAGCATCCCGCGTCTGTCCGGCCATCCCGAGAACTTGCCATCTGCGAAGGCCTCGGTGGACGATCCGATCAGCGCGGCGCCCCCCGCCGCCGCCAGGGCCTGAAGCATCTCCCGGCGGCTGATGGTTCCCTTATTACCCCCCGATTCGCTCCCCGCCTGCCTGATTTCTTCCGCGCCCTCGCCTTCCGACGGGCGTTTCATCGTGGTCTTTGCCACCGAGGACCTCCTGTACCCTGTCGCCAGGTTGATATTGCGGTTACTTGTTCAGCTTTGCCGAAGCCTTGAGGACGTGGCACATCTCGACGCACCCCTGCGGATCCTTCCCTACGCTTCCCACGTCGCCCCTGTGGCACTTGAAGCAGGCGCGATGATATGCGACCTGCAACCCGGGGCGACCCGGATTTTCGGAAGGGTATGCGGGAGCATGGCATTCATGGCACGGCCTCATCTTGGCCAGCTTCACCGACTTCTTGAACGCGGCCGGGTCGATGGCGTGGCACTCCCCGCACGAAAGGGACGCCTCCTGCCCGTGCTGATGATGGCAATCGGCGCACCCCCCCGAGTTGGAAACGTGCGAGGCGTGGTTGAACGACACCGGCTCGTATATTCTGGAGATGCTTCCCAGGACGATCTTCTGCGGCATCTTCCCGCCGGGCGGCGATGCGGCGCCCGCGGATCCGCTCTCCGCCCGGAGGAACGGGACGATGCCGATGCAGAGAGCCAGGACGGAAACTGCAAGGATCCCCTTTTTCACTGATCTTTGCCTCCTGTCTGCGATAATTCGTTTCCGCACGCCTTACGCTTCCTTCTCGTCCTTCTTTTCATCTATCTTCGCCTTGCTCTTCTCCTTCTTGTCCTTCTTGCCGCCCAGGTAGGATTCCAGCGGCCTCCACCCGAAGGCGAAGCTCCTGCCTGCCAGGCCAAACGCGCCCTCGAGGCCTTCCGCCGCGCGGCCGAAGCACTCGCGGCCCACTGCGTAGGCGAACACGAAGGGCAGGGAGAATACATAGAACAGTCCGATGAACGGAGCGGTGGCGAGTCTCTTCAGGGTCCTCATCGTGTTCTCCTTTCCTTCTTTGCGGATGTGCTCCACATCCTCGTTGATGGATTCTTTCAACGTCCGGAAGGGCTTCGGCTTCAGGATCTCGACGAAGAAAACGAAACCGGTGATCGCCAGGACGGAGATCAGGTATTCCACCCCTTTGATGTGCGTCATGAAATCGGTGAGCGTATGCATGGCTGTTCCTCCTGTTATGTATTGTCTATTTGCCGTTGCTCTTCTTGTCTTTCCTGTTCCTGTTCTTGCCCGCCAGGTAGGCTTCCGTCGGCCTCCAGCCGAAGGAAATGCTCGTCCGGACCTGTCCGAAGACGCCGCCGAACACCCTCCTGCCCAGCAGGTAGAACGACATGACGATGATCGTCACCGGCAGGAAGACGATGTACAGCCCCCCGGACAAGATCCCCCAGGCGAACAGAAGAACGAACGGAACCTTGTAGTAAACCGCGTTGTGCTCTCCCGGAAGGATCCCCTCGTCTTTCATTTCCACCAGCCGACCGCTTTTCAGGTTCCAGTAGCTTCCCTCACCGACCTGATTCCCTCCGCTGATTTTCTGCATCTCGCTAACCTCCCTTCGCTATTGCTTCGTTCGAGGCGGATTCCCTTATGTGCCTCCCACTATAGGGATTGCCCGGGCCGCGGCCAATCGGTTGAAATACCTATATTCAAGGGAAAGAATACCTAGTTGATGGGGTATTTCAGGGCATTAACGGGGCGATTACTCTCCCGGATCGGGGAGTTTTTCCGCAGGAACCGTGAGAATCGATGAAGTTACAGGCGTGGCGGTATCGCCGGCGGGCTACTGGATCATGCTCTCGGCGACCTTCAGAAGCTCGAATGGCGGGGATTTCGACATCACGTGAATCCAGTATTTCCCTTCCTTCCAAAAAACACGGGAGCACATCTCCCCCTTGCTGCCGAAACCCACTTCCAGCACGACGTTCCTTCCCTTCAGGGAGTAGTTCACCTTTT
>JAENIX010000045.1 GCA_016844415.1 Actinomycetota bacterium
CGCGCCATGAGCTTGATCGTTTTTTCCGGAATCGCCCCCGGGCCTTCGACGAACTGGTCGGCCCGGCAAAGGACCGTCATGACGGGCTTATCCTTGCGATCTTCGAAAGTGCGGATGACCTGGTGCAACAACTCTTCGGTGTAGGCGATGTCCCCGCCGAAGAGGTTGTCGCAAACCACGAAGTTCCTTACATCCGTGTATTCGATCGTGTGGACGATATCGTGAAGCACGTCTTCGACCGGACGGACGCAATAACCGGATTTTCCGTACAGGCTTATCCATGTGCAGAAGGAGCAGCTGAACTTGCAGCCGCGCGACGTCTGGATCGGCATGTGGGCCGTGCGGAATCGCTGCCCGGCGTATTCAGCCCCGGGGACGACGGAAAAATCGTACCTGTAGTCGATCTGATCGATCCTGACCGGATGGTGGTTGAATCGCCACTTCCCCGAAAGGTCCCGGTAGTGCAGGCCGGGGACCTGGGAAAGCATCGAATCTCTTGAAACAGGGTCCTTTTCCTCGAGGGCCGAAAGGAGCTGCACCGACGTATCGTCTCCCTCGTAGGCCAGGATGTAATCGGCATATATTTTCGCCTCTTCGGGGAACATCGTGGCGTGCTCCCCTCCCGCGATGACGGGAACCGACCCGCCCAGCCTTTCCCGAAGGCGGGCGATGAAGACCTCGTTCTCCAGGGCGGTCGTTGTGAGGCCGTTCACCATGATGAATTTCGGCTCTTCCCGGACGACGCTTTCGACGTCGATCGATCCGACGTATGGCTGGAAAAGGAGGGAAACTTCGTAGTCCGTTCGGTCGGACAGGATGGAAGCGATCGTAAGCATCCCGTACCTGGGCATGACGATAAATTTACCCAGATTGGGAACGGAAGGACTCAATTCGAGAAGAACTATCTTTCCCACTCCCGCTCCTTCGATCGAAATGGGTTATAGGGGATAAAATTATATAACCAGATTATGAAAAAGCAATTCTTTTTTTATGTGGGGACGTTCAGAGGAAAAACAACAAGAAATGCATTATACACGTCAATTTCAGGTATCAATCATGGATCGTACATCAAAATCGACTTCAATCTTTTGTATTTCACCTCCGGGGACGGGTATAAAACGAACGCCGACGATTTCAGCAGGAACAGGCCGGCTTCGAACCGGAGATCCATCCCGCAATAATCGCTGCAGCGCAACCGACTCCGGGGGTCACCGAGATCGCCTGTTCGGGGCAGTTCTTCGCGCAGGCGCCGCATTCCATGCAGAGGTTCCGGTCGAAGATTCGCGCTGCCCCGTTTTCCATAGCAAATACGCCATGAGGGCAAACCTGCCCGCACATCCCGCATCCTGTGCACGCGTTTTCGTCCAGCCGAACCGTCGCCACACCTTCCAGATATCGAAACCGTTCCATAATCCAGCCTCATTCCAACCTTTCTATGTGATCTTTAGAGGAAGAACGCCCCCCCCACCCAGGTAATTATCGCAATCGAGGCAAGGGCCGCCTGAACCGGCATGGCGCGGCGCATCTCCTTCTCGACGCCGGAAGGCGATGTGAAAGGGGTCGCCCCGGTGAAATTCATGGCGACGAACGAGGAGATGGCCGGGAGCGCCAATAAAACAGGAAACGCATGAACCGCGCCGAGCGATTTACCGAACAGCAATACGGCGAGCCCCGCAAGTACCCCGCCCACGATGGCGCCCTTGGAGGAAAACGCCTTCCCGGGAAGCCAGGGAAGTAGCAGCGGAGTCAAAACCGCGCCCCCCAGGATACCTTCCAGGAACATAATGACCGCAGGCCCACCCCTTTCCCATGCCGCTGAAGGTGAAAAGAATCCGGGACCGATTCCCGCCGCGAGATATAAACCCAGCATCGCCCATGCCGCAGGCTTTATCGACCCGACGATCTCCACCGGCATCAAGGCGATCCGTTCCAGAACGGGAAACTCGACCCTACGCATCCGGGGCGTCGCATTCATGCCGGCTTCAAGGAAACTTTTGATGTCCCGCGCGTATACGGGGCCGTATACCACGCTGAAGCCGCAGCCCCTCCCGACTTCATGCGCGGATACCCCGGGGGCCCCGAGCTGCGGTAAAACCAGCCGGCGGTGGTCAACCACCTCTTCGAGGCGTACCGCCTTCACCCGGCGCACGATTTCCTCCGTCCCGAACGTCCCTTTCCCGGCAGCGCACCAGACGTTGACCCCGTAAGTCTCCAGCACGAGGATCCATGCGTCGATCCAGTCCAGTTCGCTCCGAAGGGCGTCGAACGTCATCTTGTAGTTCGCCGTGACAAGGACTATCGAGTCCGCCCCGGGACGTCCAAGGGCGTACAGTCCCGGCGAGATCCTGTATCCACTCCGCCCTATCCCCCACCGCATCTTCCAGCGGCCCAGCACGTCACGCGTCATTATGCGAGTGGTAACTCGCGGGAGCGGACCCACAGGGGTATCCATCCACCCGTCGATAAAAATACCCGGGGGAGTTCCTTCGCGTGTCGCCTCGACGGTTGCCGTCCCCCTTGCCGTCCCGGCTGACCCGCAGCAGGAAAGCGGTTCGCGGACGACCGGATCGGCCTGTCCGCAATTCGGGCCGGGCGGAGATGACAACGGTTCAGGTGCGGGCGTTTCGCCGCATCCGCATCTCGTTTGTTCCTTCACCTTGCGTGATCCTCCTTCTTCTTTATGCAGCAGCCCCGCAAAATCGTGCGGAACCGCTCGTTTCCCGGATCGATCGACTTCGCCAGCACATCGAGCGCTTCGACGCAATCCTTTCTCCGGTCCGCCGGCAGTGATTCCAGAAGTTCGGAGGTAACCCCTTTGCACTCCCGGTCCAGATGCCGGTACATTTTCCTCCCCTCTCCGGTAAGCGATACTTCCACCAGCCGCTTTTTCCTCGCATCCCTCTTCCTTGCCACGTACCCGTCCCGCTCCATGCGGTCGACGACCCGGCTCATCGTGCTCTGGTGCAGCCCCACCTGATCGGACAGGTCGCCCATTGGAAGGGGGCCACCTTCCAGGACTTCCAAGGTGTAAAACTGCTGGATGGTCAGCGGCCCGCAGGTCAACTGCTCACGGAGGAGCTGGTTGAAGAACCTGGCGAACCTCGTGAAAGAACGACGGGCTGAGAGCACCTGCTTCTCGTCCCCCATCTTTCAGCCTCCTTCCGCTCGAACCGATCCGGGCCGCCCGGGCCGGGCAACATATGTTTAAGGCATATAATGCTCTTAGCATATAATGCTTTCAGCATGTGTCAAGAAATATTTCCCCTTGCCGATTTTCCCCCGGTTCATGTTTACTAGCTAAGGCAAGTTCCGGCGCCTGATCCAGGTCGCAATAAAAACCAGCCCAGGGGAAGCAAATGCCGAGGCGAGACGACATCGACAAGATCCTGATCATCGGGTCGGGCCCGATCATCATCGGGCAGGCCTGCGAGTTCGATTATTCCGGCACGCAGGCGTGCAAGGCCCTCAAGAAGCTCGGCTACCGTATCGTTCTCGTCAATTCGAACCCGGCCACGATCATGACGGACCCGGCAATGGCCGACGTCACCTACATCGAACCGCTCAACGTGGAGTCCCTGACCGAGATCATCGCCAAGGAGCGGCCCGATGCGCTTCTGCCGAACCTTGGCGGCCAGACGGGGCTGAACCTCTCCTCCGCGCTCGCCAAGGAGGGCGTCCTCGATAAATACGGTGTGAAGGTTATCGGCGTCAACATCGACGCGATAAAACGCGGCGAGGATCGCCTTGAGTTCAAGAACACAATGAGCCGCCTCGGTCTCGACATGCCGAGAAGCGAAATCGCCGTCAGCCTCGAAGAGGCGAAGGAGGCCGTCAAGAGGATCGGCTTCCCCGTCGTCATCCGCCCCGCCTACACGATGGGGGGAACCGGCGGCGGGTTCGCATACAACATGGAGGAATTCCAGACCATCGTCAGCAGGGGGCTCTCGGTGAGCCTGGTCCACCAGGTGCTCGTTGAGGAATCGGTCCTCGGATGGGAGGAGCTCGAGCTCGAAGTGGTGCGCGACGCCAAGGGGCAGAAGATCACCGTCTGCTTCATCGAAAACGTGGACGCAATGGGGGTGCACACCGGCGACTCCTATTGCACGGCGCCGATGCTGACCATCGCGCCGGACCTTCAGGCGTGCCTCCAGAAACACTCATACGACATCGTGGACGCCATCGAAGTTATCGGTGGGACGAACATCCAGTTCGCCCACGATCCGAAGACGGGACGGGTGGTAGTTATCGAGATCAACCCGCGCACCTCCCGCTCCTCGGCCCTCGCATCGAAAGCCACGGGGTTTCCCATAGCTTTCGTGTCCTCCCTCCTCGCCTGCGGTCTTACGCTCGACGAGATCCCCTACTGGCGGGACGGAACCCTGGAGAAGTACACCCCTTCGGGAGACTACATCGTGGTCAAGTTCTCACGTTGGGCCTTCGAGAAATTCAAGGGGGTGCAGGACAAGCTCGGGACCCAGATGCGCGCCGTCGGCGAGGTTATGAGCATCGGGAAGACCTACAAGGAGGCGTTCCTGAAGTCGATCCGCTCGCTGGAGATCGGACGCTACGGGCTTGGCTTCGCCAAGGACTTCCACCGGAAGACGCTTCCGGATCTCATGGAGATGCTCGCCGAGCCATCCAGCGAGCGCCAGTTCCTTATGTACGAGGCGCTGCGGAAGGGGGCGACGACGAAGTCCCTCTACGAGCGGACGTACATCAAGCCCTGGTTCATCGACCAGATGCGTGAACTCGTTCAGCTCGAGGAGCGCCTTCTGCCTCACAAGGGGCAACTGCCCCCCGACGACCTCCTCGCAGAGGCGAAGAAGGACGGGTTCGCGGACCGGTACCTCGCCCAGATCCTCGCGGTCCCCGAGGCGGCGATCCGGGAGAGACGAAAGGCGCTTGGCGTCGTCGAGGCTTGGGACGCCGTGCCGGTGAGCGGCGTGGAAAACGCCGCGTATTATTACTCCACCTATAACGCTCCGGACCGCGTGAGCACGACCGGCAGGCGCAAGGTCCTTGTTCTCGGTGGAGGGCCGAACCGGATCGGCCAGGGGATCGAGTTCGACTACTGCTGCGTCCACGCGGCCCTCGCACTGCGCGAGGCGGGCTACGAGTCGATCATGATCAACTGCAACCCCGAAACGGTCTCCACGGATTACGACACCTCCGACAAGCTATACTTCGAGCCGCTGACCGTGGAGGACGTGCTCGCGATCTACGAAAAGGAGAAGCCGGAGGGTGTTATCGTCCAGTTCGGTGGACAGACCCCGCTAAACATCGCCGCGGAGCTAGAGGCGGCGGGTGTCCGGATCATCGGCACTTCTCCGGCTACGATCGACCTCGCCGAAGACCGGGACAGGTTCCGCAAGATCATCGCGAAACTCGGGATCCCGCAGGCGGAGTCCGGAATGGCAAGCACGCTCGAGGAGGCGGTCGTTATAGCCGGCAGGATCGGATATCCTCTCATGGTCCGCCCTTCCTACGTCCTCGGCGGGCGCGCCATGGAGAAGGTCCACGACGAGGAGATGCTGAGAGAGTACGTGGCCAAGGCCGTGGAGATCTCTCCGGAACGTCCCATCCTGATCGACAGGTTCCTCGAAGACGCCATAGAGGCCGAGGCTGATGCCATCTCCGACGGGACCGACGCCTTCGTCCCTGCGGTGATGGAGCACATCGAGCTTGCCGGTGTGCACTCCGGCGATTCGGCATGCGTGATCCCACCGGTTAGCATTCCCCGCAGGCACATCGACACGATCGAGGAATACACGCGGAAGATCGCGGTGGAGTTCGGGGTGGTGGGGCTGATGAACATACAGTACGCCATCGCCAAGGACACCGTCTACATCCTCGAGGCCAACCCCCGCGCAAGCCGGACGGTGCCGCTCGTGAGCAAGGTCTGCAACATCCCGATGGCGAGGCTGGCCACCCAGGTGATGCTGGGCAAGAAGCTGAAGGATCTTTCCCTCGTCCGCCGCCCCATACCCCACTTCGGAGTCAAGGAGGCCGTCTTCCCGTTCAACATGTTCCCGGAGGTCGACCCGCTCCTCGGCCCGGAGATGCGCTCCACAGGCGAGGTCCTCGGGATGGCCGATAACTACGGTGAGGCCTTCTTCAAGGCGCAGGTCGCCGCCTCGCAGCTACTTCCGTTGCAGGGTACCGTGCTGATCACCGTCGCCGAGCACGACCGTGCGGGAGCACTTGAAGTCGCCCGGCGGTTCGCCGGGATCGGGTTCTCCATCGTCGCAACCGACGGCACGCGGAAATTTCTCGCGGAGAATGGCGTGTCCGCTTCGCCGATAATGAAGATGCACGAAGGGCGGCCCAATATCACCGATGCGATCACCAACGGAGAGATCCATCTGATCGTCAACACTCCCGCCGGCAAGGCCAGTATCCACGACGACTCTTACATCAGGAAGGCGGCCATCAAGCACAAGATCCCCTACATCACCACCACCGCCGCCGCTATCGCGGCGGCCAAGGGGATCCAGGCTGTTCGCCAGGGGCACGGTGTCTTGAAAAGCCTCCAGCAGTACCACGCCTCCCTGACTGGGTGAATGGAAACCGCCCTACTTGACGCGGGCGAACTCCTCCATGAACCCGGCGAGCGTATCCACCCATTCGTAGGATGCCGCGTTGTACATGGAGACCCGGATGCCGCCGACGGAGCGGTGGCCTTTCAGGCCCACCATGCCGGCTTTCTTCGCATCGGCTATGAAGGTCGCCTCGAGCTCCTCGCTGGGAAGCCGGAAGACCACGTTCATAACCGACCGGCTTTCCTTTTCAACAGGAGAACGGAAGAACTGGGGGTTCTTATCTATGACGCCGTAG
>JAENIX010000252.1 GCA_016844415.1 Actinomycetota bacterium
AAGGTCGCGAACGTAGCTCCGGGGAAGTCCCCCGCGAGCACGGAGTCCGGGAATCAGGCGATTCAATGTTGCCGTATTTACGAAATGGAGTACTAAGACGCCTGCCCACCTACCGCTTTTAAGTAACCGCGCATGAAACTATACGAGCTGCTCGACCTGTGCCGGAGAGAAATGGCGGCGGCGGGATGCGACGCGCGGCACGAGGCGGAGATCCTCGTCTCCGCCTTGGCCGGGGTCCCGCGGTCCAGGCTGTTCCTGGAGCGGGACCGCGAGGTGGGCGATCCATCAGGCAAGCTGCGCTCCTGGATCACGCGGCGCGCTGCCGGGGAGCCGGTCCAGTACATCCTGGGCGCGTGGGAGTTCTACGGACGGGAATTTCTCCTTACGCGGGACACGCTGATACCTAGGCCCGAGACCGAGGGGCTGGTCGAGCGGGTGATCGGCTCCCTCCGGCGAAGGGGCCGCGAAGACGGGATCCTGCTCGACGTGGGGACCGGCTGCGGCCCATCTCCTTCGCGCGGACGCATATTCCGCCTTGAAAAGTGGAAACCGTTTTGATGTAGTGGTTTCCAACCCGCCGTACCTTGCCGAAGGAGAGTGGGATTCCCTTCCCGCGGATGTGCGGAACTACGAGCCTCCCGGTGCGCTCCTGGCGGGGGCCGACGGGCTGGCAGTGCTGCGTGGTCTCGCCGCGGAAGCCGGAAGGCACCTTGTTTCCGGCGGGGAACTCTGGTGCGAGATAGGGGAAAAGCAAGGGGATGCGGCAAGGCGTCTGCCATCCCCGTCCCTCCGGTTCGCAGGCGTATTCCTGGATCTTGCGGGGCGCGACCGGGTGGCGTGCTGGAGGAAGGACCTCTGAAGGGAGATGCGGCGTCAATAAGACACCGCGTCAGGTGAGCGATGGACATCTTCGTCATCCAGGGAGGGGAAAGGCTTTCAGGGACCGCCAGGGTCTCCGGGGCGAAGAACGCCGTCCTGCCGCTCATGGCGGCATCGCTGCTGGCGGATGGCCCCGTCGAGATCGTCGGCGCGCCTCGCCTGCGGGATATCGACACCCTGGGAAAAGTCCTCTGCCACATGGGGGCCGAGGTCGAAAGGACAGGAGCGGACGGCGACGGCAGGGAAACGGTTCGGATCGATCCGCGGAAGATCGGGAAGCCCGAGGCGCCCTACGACCTGGTGAAGACGATGCGCGCTTCGGTGCTCGTCCTTGGCCCCCTGGCGGCGCGATTCGGCAGGGCGAGGATCTCCCTTCCCGGCGGCTGCGCGATCGGCGCCCGTCCGATAGACCAGCACCTGAAGGGCCTGGAGCTGATGGGGGCCCGGACGACCCTTGCGGAAGGGTACGTGGAAGTCGACGCTGCGAGGCTTCGGGGCGCCACGATCTATTTCGACATGAAAACCGTCACCGGCACCGAGAACCTGATGATGGCGGCCGCCCTGGCCAGAGGCACCACCGTCATGAAGAACGCAGCCAGGGAGCCCGAGGTCTGCGACCTGGCGAAAGCGCTGCGCGCGATGGGTGCGGACATCGAGGGAGACGGCACGGACGAGATCGTCGTGCGGGGCGTTGCGTCGCTGCGCGGCATCCGGCACGAAGTGATTGCCGACCGGATCGAGGCCTCGACGCTGCTGCTGGCCGGCGCGATCACGGGCGGCGACGTGACGGTCGCCGGGGCGGACCCCGGCGCGATGGACGCGGTCCTCACGAAACTCCAGGAGAGCGGCGCGCGGGTCGACGCCTCGCCCGGCAGCGTCCGTGTCCGACGCGAGGGGCCGATCCGCTCGATCAACGTCGAGACCTCGCCCTACCCGGGGTTCCCCACCGACGTACAGGCGCAGTTCATGGCGTACCAGTGCCTCGGGGACGGGTTCGGCATCGTGCGGGAGACGATCTTCGAGAACCGGTTCATGCATGTGGCCGAACTTCGCCGGATGGGCGCGAAGATCGACGTCTCCGGCAGCGCGGCGGCGGTAAAGGGGGTTCCGTCGCTTTCGGGCGCCCCCCTGATGGCTACGGATCTCCGGGCATCCGCATCCCTGGTGCTCGCGGGGCTCGCCGCGAAGGGTACAACCGAAGTGCTTCGCATCTACCACCTGGATCGCGGATACGAAGCGCTTGAAGACAAGCTCTCCGCTCTTGGCGCGCGGATCGCCAGGGTGAGGGAGTAGGAGGAAACGGCGTGCGCTGGATGAAATCGGGAACGGCGGCGTTCCGGAAAGGCCTTGCCGAGGTCCGCATGCGCGGCTCCGCGGATTCGGGGAAAGTCTTTGCCGTGGTCGCCGAGGTCATCGCCCGCGTGAGGGCGGAGGGAGACGCCGCGCTTGCGGAATACACTTTGCGCTTCGACGGCTTCGACCCGCGGAAGAAGGGGTTCGCCGTATCCCGCAAGGAGATGGACGCTGCATGGAGGCGGGTACCGAAGGCCCTGAAGGAGTCGCTTTCCTTTGCCGCGTCCCGCATCGAGGCGTTCCACTCGCACCAGGTCCAGTCCGGATATACAGCCGGGATTCCCGGCGCGATCCTGGGGCAGCGGGTGATCCCCGTGGCACGGGCGGGAGTGTACGTGCCGGGAGGAAAGGCCGCCTATCCGTCGACCATGCTGATGAACGCGATACC
>JAENIX010000046.1 GCA_016844415.1 Actinomycetota bacterium
CGTCGGGAACGACAAAATCGTCAAGGAGCTCTCCTCCCCCGACGACCTGTGGCTCCACGCGCAGGGGATCCCGGGAAGCCATGTGCTGGTGAAACGCCCCGCCGGAAAAGAGGTTCCGCGCGAAGTGATCGAGGAGGCGGCACGGCTGGCGGTCCTCCACAGCAAGGCGAAGGGGTCGTCGAACGTCCCGGTCTTCCTTGCGGAGGCCCGCCACGTCTCCAAATTTAAAGGGGCCAAACCCGGCCTGGTCCGGATCGCGAAACACTCGACCGTCTCCGTGCGATAAATCTTTTTCCCGGATCCGTTCGTTAAAATACCCTCCGTGCCCGGCGGACCGCCCGGCCAAGCCTCCTCGGTGATTCAGAAGAATACGATCCCGACGGCCATCAGGCCGACGAGGACCCCGACGACGATCGCTTCCCTTATCTTTCCTGACATTGCCTTTACTCCGCTATGTCAAGGAGCCCGCCCCTGGATTCCCCGCCCGGGCACCCTCCGGAGACATAGCTCCGCGCCCTATCGCCGGTTCCCCCGTGACTTCTCTTGCACCCTGTCTTCGGAACGCACATTATCCACGGGGGTCCCTTGCGGGCGCTCCGGCTTCGCTTTCGGCTCCGGCTTCGCCTTCGGCTCCGCTTCCTTCGGCTTGCCGCGAGGCTCCACCGCTACCGGCGGGCCACCCCGTTGCGGCGGTTCGGGCTTTACCTTCTCCGGCGGCGCTTGCGGGCGCTCCGGCTTCCCGGTCGCCTTCGGCTCCGCTTCCTTCGGCTTGCCGCGCTGCTCCACCGTTCCCGGCGGGCCGCCCCTCTGCGGCGGTTCGGGCTTCACCTTCTCCGGCGGAGGTTGCGGGCGCTCCGGCTTCCCGGTCGCCTTCGGCTCCGCTTTCTCCTTCGGCTCCGCTTCCTTCGGCTTGCCGCGCTGCTCCACCGTTCCCGGCGGGCTCCCTTGCGAAGCCGCCGGGCCTCGCCGTTCCTTGGGCAGGGCCTGTTGCCGTTCCTTGGCCCTCTCGCTTGCGGGCCTCGGTTTCTCGACGTTCCTGACCTCCAGGGGAGCAGGCTTTGCTTGCGGCCGGAAGGCGGACCGGTCCGGTTCCGTGACCAGAGGGCGGGATTGCCTCAGTTCCTTCGCGTCGATCTTCCGGACAGCCGCCGGCGGGCGCTTCGCCTCGGGGATCGACCGGACCACCGGGGCGTAGCTCGTCTCCACGGGCTGGATCGGGGGCCTTCCCACCACGATGTTCCGGTGCTTTGCGAAGTCCTCCCTCACGTTGACCACCACGCTCCGGTCGACGGAGGACGGACGGCCCGAGATGAAGGTCGTCTGGTTGACCACCGTGATGCTGTTGGTGACGTTCACGTTCCGGTAGACGTTGGTCACCTGGACCTGGTTGATGTTCACGTTCGTGATATTCGTGCTGTACCGTCCGTGGTTGCCGTATCCGTAGTACGTCTCCCTCGGGGCAAGGGGCACCCACGCCACGTGGTCCCCCGTCCGCACCCAGCCCACGTATCCAGGGGACCAGTAGACATCTCCCCGCGCGGGCGGCACCCAGAACCAGCCGACGTTGACGGCGAAGGTCCAGCGGCCGTAATGGTAGGGGGCCCATCCCCAGGGCTCATAGCCGACCCAGACGTAGTCTCCGCCCCTCCACACCCACCTCCCGTTCCGGTACGGGGCCCAGTCGGCGGCCACGACGACCGTGGGAGTCCAGACGTTTCCGTATTCCGGAACGTTTACCCAACGGCCGTTCGCCTCGAAGTCGCTGGAGTACGCCCGAAGTTCCTCCGGCAGGTACCCGTAGCTTTTCCCCCGGGCGAGGACGTTCCGGTCCCGTTGCGCGTTCCACCTCTGCCAGTCGTCGGGCGGGGAAACCGGGGATAGCTCTGCGTAACCGTCCGCACCCACGGCCAACATGTTGCCCGCCCGGACCGTGGTCGTTCCGTCGCCGTTTTCCGTCTGGACCGATCCCCTGAACACGGAGACGTCCGTTTCGCCGCCGGGAATGTCGATCCGGAATCGCGCGTTCCCGAAGGCCCGGATGGAGGCGTCGGGGGTGTCGAACTGGAGGACGCTGCGTTTCGGGGCGCGGTTCAGCACGTACACGCGCCCCTCCGTCAGGTGGAACTGGCAGGAGCTGAGGTCCATCCGCAGGATCTGCAGGGCCATGCCTTCGTCGAGGCGGACGTAGTCCCCCCTGGTTGTCTGGAACGCCGCGCGGCTCCCTTCCGGGACCCACAGTTCATCCCCCTCGACAAGGGGCATATTGACCGAGGCGGGCGCCCACTCTCCCGTATCGGCGATCTTCACCTGCACGTCCCCCTGGACGAGGTTGACCCGTATCGCGCCGAGGGAGTCCGCCCCGGAAGACGGGGGGAACAGCAGCAACGCCCCGACAATGGACATCGACCCGAAAACCTTCACGAATGCCTTCATCCGACGCTCCGATCCCGGGAATGCCCCGGTAGACTGCGATTCTTTCCCCTGTGCCGCGATCCCGCAAACTCGCGTTCGTTCGACGGACGAAAATCCCGGATTATTCGACAAGTCGGTGCGCCTTGCCGGGCGCACCGAAAAAAAAACCCCCGGCGGGATGCCCGCCGGGGGTTTGATGATTCCCGGGTTCTTCACCCGAGGTCGTCAGGCGTGATCAGGCCTTGCTGACGTTCGAAGCCTGAGGCCCCTTGGGACCCTGGGTGATCTCGAACTGGACCTTGTCGCCCTCCGCGAGGCTCTTGAAGCCCTCGGACTTGATGGCGCTGAAGTGAACGAACACATCCGGCCCACCGTTCTCCTGGCTGATGAATCCGAACCCCTTTGCGTCATTGAACCACTTCACTGTACCTGTCTCCAAAACAGTACCCCCAAAAAATGTTCTTGCTCAACCCAGGCAACAAGGCCCAAATCGACCAGAACCTGAATACTACCACAATCGATACGACAATTGATACAACAATGAATATAATTAATAAAAGAATATCGATCCGCAACCTTACGCGTACGACCCGATTCCTCCCTATCCGTTCGATCGGTTCGTGATCGGCATCCGGCGGTCCTTCCCCAGGGCGCGGGGGGTGATCTTGACGCCGGGGGGGGCCTGGCGACGCTTGTACTCGCTCCGGTCCACCAGCGTCACGACCCGCCGCACGACATCTTCCGGGTACCCCGCCGCCACCATCTCCGGGACGCTCTTGTCCTCCTCCACGTACATCTTCAGGATCGGATCGAGGAGATCGTACTCGGGAAGGGAGTCGGAGTCCTTCTGGTCGGGCCGAAGCTCCGCCGAGGGAGGCTTGGTCAGCACCCGGGCCGGGATCACGTCCCGCCCGCGGCTCTCGTTGTACCGGCGCGACACGCGGTACACCATCGTCTTGAAGACGTCCTTGATGACCGCGAAGCCGCCGGCCATGTCGCCGTAGAGCGTCGCGTACCCCACGCTCATCTCGCTCTTGTTCCCGGTGGTCAGCACGATCTCCCCGAACTTGTTGGAGAGGGCCATGAGGATCGTCCCGCGGATGCGCGCCTGGAGATTTTCCTCCGTCGTGTCCGCCGCCCGGCCCGCGAACGGCTCCGCCAGCGTGCGCCCGAACGCCGCGAACGCGTCGCCGATCGAGAGGTCGAGGCACCGGATGCCGAGATTCGAAGCCAGCGCGTGCGCGTCCTCCACGCTCTCCCGCGAGGTGAACGGGGACGACAGCGTCACTCCGAGCACCCGGGAGGGACCGAGCGCCTCCGCCGCCACCGCCGCCACCAGCGAGGAATCGATCCCTCCGGACAGCCCGATGATCGCCCCGGGGAACCGGTTCTTCTCCACGTAGTCGCGCGTCCCCAGCACGAGCGCCCGGAAGATCTCCTCCTCGATCGGCGGGATCGGCGCCACGAGGCCGCCCCCGGACGATCCCCCGATCTCGCACAGGAGCAGCTCTTCGGAAAACATCGCCGCCCGCGCGATCACTTCGCCCCTCGGCGCGACCACCATGCTCCCGCCGTCGAAGACCAGCTCGTCCTGGCCTCCCACCAGGTTGCAGTACGCCACCGGCAGGCCGGTCCGCCGCGCGTGCGCCGCCACCAGGTCCCGCCGCTCCTCCCACTTCCCCGCGTGGTACGGCGACGCCGAGATGTTGAGGATCAGGTTCGCCCCCCCCTTCGCCTCCCGCGCCACCGGCCCCCGGCGCACCCAGATGTCCTCGCAGATCGTGATCCCGACGCGGGCGTCGCCCACCGGGAAAATCCCCGGCTCCGTCCCCCGGCGGAAGTAGCGCATCTCGTCGAAGACGCCGTAGTTGGGAAGGTGCATCTTGCGGTAGACGCCCAGCACCCGCCCGTCCGCCGCCACGCCGGCGGCGTTCCACACCCGCCCCTTCCCGTCCCGGTCGACGAATCCGGCCACGACCGTCACGCCGCGGGCGCTCCCCGCCACCTCCCGCCACGCCGCGAGGTTCTCCTCCACGAAGGAAGCGCGCAGCAGCAGGTCCTCCGGCGGGTAGCCGGGGAGGACCATCTCGGGAAAGACGACCAGGTTCGCCCCCGCCTCCCGGGCGCGGCCGCAGGCGGAAAGGACCTTGCGGACGTTCCCCGCGATGTCCCCGACGGTGGCGTTGACCTGTGCGAGGGCGAGGCGCAACGGCTTGCTCATACCGCCATTCTCTTCGAAAGCGGCCGCAGGGGGAAGCCCCGGATCTCGTGTGGTAAAATCGCCTCTCCCATGGCCTCTCCCTCCCCCACCCTCTACGGTCGCGACTACGTCCTGCTGAACGTCGTGAATTTCCTCTACTCCCTGTACGCCGTGATCTTCATCTTCCTCCCCGCGTACATGTATCGCCTGGGAATCCGCGAGGGGACGATCGGCGTGCTGATGGCGACGGGGGCGCACCTGTTCGTCATTCGCGTGTCGCCTGGACCCGGCGTTCAGGAAAGCAGCGCGTCCCGGACCCGCGCCATGAGCTCCGACGGCGAAAGGCCGCCGGCCGCTCCCGCCATACTTGTCTTCCGCGGCACTTGGCCATCCATGGCCATCCGAAGCGGCGTTGCTGTTGTACCCGGGGAAACGAGAGGCCGTGCGTATGTTGGAGACCCCGGAGAAGACCCAGTCCGAAGTCCTATCGGCCTTCGGCTACCGGTAACGGACAGCGGGGGTCTTACAGGAGTATTTACGCAACATGCTGATATGCAACACTTTTGTGGACATGTCACTGGTTATCTCTTAAACTACTGTTAAAGCGATGGTGGATGAAAATACAGGAGGCATGAAATGACGCAGGAAGTCGCTGCAACAAGCCAGATTGTAATGGGGACGCCATTTTGGATAGCAACGGCCATTTTTCTCCTGGCGTACGGTCTGATCGTAACAGAGAAGATACATAAGACAATCGTAGCGATTTTTGGTGCGTCACTAATGATTGTGCTGAGGATAGTTACTCAGGAAGACGCTTTTCATTCCATGGAGTTAGGGATCGACTGGAATGTCATATTCTTGCTGGTAAGCATGATGATCATCATCAACATCATGAAGCCTACCGGTGTGTTCGAGTATATCGCAATAAAAAGCGCCAAAGTAGCAAAGGGAGAACCGTTTAAGATTATGGCGATATTTTCCGCTGTAACTGCATTCTTATCTGCATTTTTAGACAATGTGACGACAGTACTCCTGATTGCTCCTGTTACATTGCTGATCTGTCAGGACCTTGAGCTTGATGTGGTGCCTTTCCTCATAACAGAAGCCCTGGCATCGAACATTGGAGGCACAGCTACACTTATTGGCGATCCGCCGAACATCATGATTGCCTCAAAGGCTCAATTGGACTTCATGGCTTTTGTTTACAACCTCGCACCGGTAATCATCGTCGTACTCATAGCATATATAATATCATTAAAATTCATATTTGGCAAGAAGATGCATGTAAAAGAGGAGTTAAGGCAAAAGATTATGGCGATGAACGAAAATGATGCGATAAAAGACCCTGTGTTATTGAAGAAATCCCTTGTCGTCCTTGCCATTACCATAGGAGGATTTGTAACACACGGGATGCTCCATTTTCAGCCTGCAACCATCGCCCTCTTTGGTGCTGGACTTCTGCTCCTGATCTCTGGAACGAAAGAGCCCCACCACATCCTTGCCGAGGCAGAATGGGGCACGCTCTTTTTCTTTATTGGACTGTTTATTATCATCGGAGGTGTTGTAAAGGTAGGGCTTATAAAGTGGATGTCCATTAAAGTCCTTGAGGTTACACAAGGGAACCTTCTTGGTACCAGCATGATCGTAATGTGGTTTTCAGCGTTTGCATCAGCATTTATCGACAACATCCCTTATGTTGCCACGATGAACCCGTTGATTATCGATATGGCGAAACAGCTCTGGCCAAACCTTTCAGGCATACAACTTTTGCACCATCCCGACCTGATGCCTATGTGGTGGTCACTCGCACTGGGCGCATGTCTCGGTGGAAACGGGACGGCCATCGGCGCATCCGCAAATGTTATCGTCGTCGGCATGGCGGAGAAGATGGGAAGTCCGATATCCTTCAAAAAGTTTATGCTTTATGGCATGCCGTTGATGATCGAATCGGTCATTATCTGTACGGCATATGTGTGGTTGAGGTACTATGTGCTGAAGATATAGTCTTTCGCGAAGATGCCCCCGGCCAGGGACCCTACGGTCCACAATAAGGCGACCGGGGGGCCGGACCTCCTCCATCTACCCCTTCCGTCACAACACCCGGCGTGTGCCTTGGTTTCGGGTTGCATCCCATCTCCTGGCATGTATACTGTATACATACGGCGGAGGAGTCGGGGAGTGAACGCGCACAAAA
>JAENIX010000253.1 GCA_016844415.1 Actinomycetota bacterium
CCAAATCCTTCGGCTCGATGTTGGTGGAGAAGAGCACGACCTGGTCGAAGGGGACCTCGAACTTCTTTCCGCTTTGCAGTGTGAGATAGTCACGCGCCTTCTCCAGCGGCAGGATCCAGCGATTGAAGAGGTCGAAGGGGCGGACCATCTGGCGGCCGAGATCGTCGATCAGGAACGCTCCCCCATTGGCCTTCAACTGCAGCGGCGCCTCGTAGCAGCGGGAGACGGGATCGAAACTCAGGTCGAGCATGGAGAGGGTAAGCTCCCCTCCGGCGACGATGGCGGGACGCTCGCATACGGCGAAGCGGCGGTCGTACCGCGGCCCTCCTTCAAGTATGTCCCCGAACGCGTCCAGCCCCTGTCTGATGTCGATTTCCTCATGGCACGCCGGGTCGAACAGGCGGATGACGTGGCTGTCCACCGATATGGCCCGGGGGATGAAGATGATGCCGCCGAGGACTTTCGCGAGCCTCTCCGCGATGAAGGTCTTCCCGCTCCCGGAAGGGCCGTACAGGAAGATGGATCGGCCGGAGTTGACAGCCGGCCCGAGGCGGTCGAGGAGGCCTTTCGGAAGTATCACCCCCTTGAACGCGCGCGCCGTGTCTCCCGCGGTGACTCGGCGTACCGCTCCAGGGTCACCGGTGCGGCGCCGGAATATCCGGAAGCCTCCAGGAACTCCTGTGCCCTCTCCCTGCCCAGGTCGGTTATGGCGAAGATGTATGACGCGCGGACGTCACCGGCCTTTTTCACCTCGGCGAGCCGCTCCACCTTCAGGAATTCCATCACGTCTCCCGTGACGCTGACTGGCAGGGCGATCCTTTCCGCGAGCGCTGCGAGCGACATCGTCCCCCCGGAATAAAGGATCTTGCAAGCCAGCTCTACCAGAAAGCCCGCCGCAAGCCCGGTCTCCTCGACCGTCTTCGGGGCGACGGGCGGCATGACGGAGAGGTGGATTTCCCGGGCCTCGACCGTCATCGGCCGTCTCCCACGGGATGCTCGAATGCGATCTTGTCGCCGATCCTCGTCCCTGTCCGTTCGACCATGCCTGCGGGGAGTTCAAGGACTCCCCTGGCGCTGATATAGATGTGCGAGGAACCGTAGCTGCGGAAGTGCTGGCAGATCCCCACTACCTGGTCCGTCGTGTCGACGAACAGCGCGTCGAATTCGTAATGCCTGATGGATGAATGCTTGGCGCTCCACGGCGAGATCCACAGCCCCTCGCCGTTGGGAACAGTTTGAAACCACCGTAGTTCCTCCACCTGCGACGGGCATACCTTCGTCTCCAGGACCTTGTCGGCGAGAACGATGTTCTTCGTAATATTGGATGCTTTCAACGGCTTTTCCTCACCCTCCGTTTCCCCCGGACATGGCCGGGAAGAGTACACGCATGATCTGCAGGACGCCGGGCCCGAGTATCACGATGAAAAGCGCCGGGAAGAGAAGGAACACGAGCGGGAATACGAGCTTGATCGTCGTCTTCGCCGCCGCTTCCTCCGCCCGCTGCCGACGCTTGACGCGCAGGGAGTCCGAATGGACCCGCAGGGACTGGGCCAGGCTCGTGCCCAGCTTCTCCGTCTGGATCAGCATCGCGACGAAGGATTTGACGTCCTCAACCCCGGTGCGGGTCGCCAGCGCCCGGAGCGCCTCCGCCCGCGGCTTGCCCGCCACCATTTCCCGGTTGACCACATCGAATTCCTCGCTCAATACGGGGCTGGAGATCCGGAACTCTTCTGCGATCTTCACGAAGGCGGAATTGATCCCCAGTCCCGCCTCCACGCAGACGGTCATAAGGTCCAGCCCGTCGGGGAGGGAGTCCGTGATCTCTTCGCGCCTTTTGCGGGCTTTCATTTTCAGGATCGCGTCCGGAAGGGTCAGGCCCGCGACGGCTCCGGCCGCGACGAGAAGCAGTATCACCCTGTTTGGCATTCCCGCCGTCTTCCCGAAGGCGAATGTCCCGACGGCGAAAAAGAGAGGCGTCGCGATCCTGGCCCACCAGTATATCCGGGTCGCCGCCGCGGTCCGGTATCCCGCCCGGGAAAGCAGAAGCCCGCCGCCTTCGAGCTCGCCCGAGGTTACCCGGGCAACAATCTCCTCGCTCCGGCGGTCGTCCCGGTCCTTCTTCCCGCGCAGTTTTTCAACCCACCCGGTTGCCCATCCCCAAGATGATACGGCGGCGCCTCCGGACAGGGCCATGACCTCCTGGAACCTGCGGGGGATCGACGCCTTCCGGCTCTCCACCCACCATAGAATGGCCATGATGCCCAGGGAGGTGGCCAGGAAAACAGAGGCGGCGATTAACAGGATCATGCGTTCACCCCTGGGGTCAAATCTTTATCCGGATGATCTTGCGGATGATCAGCGCTCCGGTTATCTGCATGCAGAGGGCCGTAGCGATCATGACCTTGCCCGCTTTTTCTATCCACAGCGGTTTCAGGTATTCCGGGTTGAGGAGATAGATCGCGAACGCGACCCCCAGGGGTAGCAGCGCGAGGATGATGCCGGTCATCCGGGCCTGCGCGGTGAAAACCTTAAGCTGCCCCTGGATGCGGAACCGTTCACGGATCACGTGCGCTATCTTGTCGATGATCTCCGCCAGGTTCCCCCCCGTCTCCCTCTGAATGAGGATGGCCGTGACGAAGAATTTGACGTCGAGGCTGTTGACCCTTTGCGCCATCCCTGCAAGCGCCTCCCGCAAAGGGACCCCAAGGTTCTGTTCGTCGAAAAC
>JAENIX010000047.1 GCA_016844415.1 Actinomycetota bacterium
CCGAGAACATCATCAGGAAGCGGCGATATGAGTCGTAGGCGAACCGCGGGTTCTTCGATTTCTGCGCAATCCCTTCGACGCTCTTGTCGTTCAGACCGAGGTTGAGAATCGTGTCCATCATCCCAGGCATCGAGAACTTGGATCCGGACCTGACCGAAACCAGAAGCGGGTTCTTCGGGTCGCCAAGCTTCTTGCCCGCAAGTTTTTCGAGGCGGACCAGGTTCGCGGCAATCTCCCTGTTGACGTCCGTCGGGATCTTTCCGCGGTTCTTGTAGAAAAGGTTGCAGACCTCCGTGGAGATCGTGAATCCCGGCGGCACGGGGACGCCCAGGTTGGTCATCTCGGCGAGCCCGGCCCCTTTCCCACCGAGGACGTCCTTCATTCCTCCGTGACCCTCGGCCTTTCCCCCCCCGAAGAAGTAGACGCGTTTTGAGGCCATCCGCTTTCCCTCCCGCATCCTTGAATTACGCTTTGGCTGCGCTTGCGCTGACCCTGGAGAAATCAGCCACGCCGGCGAACACCGTGGAAAGGTTCTTGAGGAGCGCCAGGCGGTTGTTCTTCACTTTCTCGTCCTTCGCCATCACCAGCACCTTCTCGAAGAAGGCGGAGACGAGCGGCTGGAGACGCGCCATCTCCCCGAACGCCTCGGCGTACCGGCCGTCCTTCGCGGCCGCGGACACCCTGCCGGACACCTCCTGCGCCGCCTTGAAAAGCACCTTCTCCTCGTTGTGCTCGAAAAGGGCCTCGGAAACGACCAGCGGCCCGGCGTACGCCTTCGTGATGTTGATCGCCCGCTTGAACACTTCCGCAAGCGGCTCGAAGGCCGCCTCGGAGCGGAACGCCACCAACGCGTTCAGCTTCGCCCGCAGGTCCGTCATGTCCGTCAGGCCGGCGGAGATGACGGCGTCCGCGAGATCCCCGGGAGTGCCCTGCGAGGTCCAGAGGTTGAAGAGCCTGCCCTGGATGAACTCCGTCACCTTCCGCTTCACTTCTTCGGCCGGCGTCTTCAGCTTGCCGGAGAGGGAGGACAGCGAACGGTCGACAAGCCCCTCGATGGGTACGCGCAGGCCCCTTGCTTCAAGGATCGAGAGGATCCCAAGCGTGTGGCGCCGCAGGCCGTAAGGATCCGCGGTACCGGTCGGGATCAACCCGACCCCGAAGCAGCCGCACACCATGTCGATCTTGTCCGCGATCGCCACGGCGGCTCCGATGTCGGTCGCAGGCAGATCGTCGGACTGCCCCTTTGGAAGGTAATGCTCGAAAACGGACTGCGCGACCTCGTCCTTCTCGCCTGTCTTGAGGGCGTAATGGCGACCCATGACGCCCTGCAGCTCGGGGAACTCCTTGATCACGCCCGTGGTGAGGTCGGCCTTGGCGAGGAACGCCGCGCGCCGGCAGTCCTTTTCCTTCGCGGGGAATCCGATGGAAGCGACGTACCCGGCGATGTCGGACATCCGCTCGATCTTTTCCCAGTACATGCCGAGGTCGGCCTGGAACAGGACTTTCTTCAGCTTCTGCGCGCGATCGAACAGGGGGACCTTCAGGTCGTCCCCGTAGTAGAACTCGGCGTCGGACAGGCGGGCGCGGATGACGCGCTCGTTGCCGGCGATCACCACGCGGTTGTCCGGGACGCGCATGTTGGACACGAAGGCGAAGCCGGGGAACAGGTTCCCGCGGTCGTCCTCGAACACGAAATATTTCTGGTTTACCCGCATCGAGGTGATCAGGACCTCGCGCGGGAGGGCCAGGTATTTCTCCTCGAAGCGCCCGACCATCACCACGGGGTATTCCACGAGGTTCGCCACGGTCTCGACAAGCGGCTCGTCCTCGATCCACTTCCTGCCGATCTGCTTTTCCGCCTCCTTGATCCCCGCGCGAATCTTATCCTTGCGGACCTCCAGGTCCACGAACACGTCCGCCGCCGCGAGCCTTTCGGAATACTCCTCCGGACCGGAAAGATCGATGGGTCCCGGGGAAAGGAACCGGTGCCCGTAGGTCGTACGGCCTGCGTTCACGTTCCCGAAGGAAAGGGGCAGCACCTGATCGCCGTACAGCGACACGATCCAATGAACGGGCCGCGCGAACCTCACGTCGAGATCGGCCCAGCGCATCGACTTCTTGAACGGGATGTTCGGGATCCATCCGGCGACCACATCCGGAAGCACCTCCGCCACCGGCCTTGCGACCTGCTCCTTCACGACGCCAAGGTATTCCCCGCGGTCGGTGGAGAAGACCTTGAGGTCGGAGACATCCACTCCCTGGGCCTTGGCGAACCCGAGGGCCGCTTTGGTCGGCTTTCCTTCCTTGTCGTAGGCCACGCTTTTCGGCGGCCCCAGAGCCGTCTCCTCCGCGGCCTTCTGCCGGTCGGAAAGTTTCCGGATGATGTAGGTGAGCCGCCGGGGAGTCCCGTATATGTCGACGCGGTCGAACACGAACCGGGCCTTCTTGAGTATCTCGGCGAACTGCTGGCCGCCGAACCACAAGGCGGGGCCCACGAACCCCGCCGGGATCTCCTCGCATCCTATTTCCAACAGATAATCGCGTTCCATATTCCCTCTTCTTCGTAAAGGATTGTCAGCCGCTTTACTTCTTGATAAGCGGGAACCCCATCTCTTCGCGGGACCTGAGGTATCCTTCCGCGCAGTGTCTTGCCAGGTTCCGCACCCTGCCGATGTACGACGTCCGCTCCGTCACCGATATGGCCCCCCTGGCGTCCAGCATGTTGAACGTGTGGGAGCACTTCAGGCAGTAATCGTAAGCGGGGAGAACGAGCTTCATCTCGATCAGCCGCAGGCATTCCTTCTCGTACATGTTGAAAAGGGAGAAGAGCATCGAGACGTCCGCCGCCTCGAAGTTGTATTTCGAGAACTCCACCTCTCCCCTGTGGTGCACATCTCCATAGGTCACGTTCCCCACCCATTTCAGGTCGAACACGTTCTCCACGTTCTGCAGATACATCGCGATCCTCTCGATGCCGTAGGTGATCTCACCGGACACGGGCTTGAGGTCGATGCCGCCGCACTGCTGGAAGTAGGTGAACTGGGTTATTTCCATCCCGTCCAGCCATACCTCCCATCCCAGACCCCAGGCGCCGAGCGTCGGAGACTCCCAGTCGTCCTCCACCAGCCGTATGTCGTGCTTCAACGGGTCGATACCCACCGCTCTGAGCGAGTCGAGGTACATCTCGACGTAGTTGTAGGGGCAGGGTTTCATGATGACCTGGTACTGGTAATAGTGCTGAAGACGGTTCGGGTTCTCGCCGTACCGGCCGTCGGTGGGGCGCCGGGAGGGCTCGACGTACGCGGTGTTCCACGGCTCCGGTCCAAGTGCCCGGAGGAACGTCGCGGGGTTGAAGGTCCCCGCTCCGACTTCGATATCATAAGGCTGGTGGATGACGCAGCCTTTGTCCGCCCAGAATCGTTCCAGGGCAAGAACGAGCTCCTGGTATAACAAGACGTCCTCCCGTTCAAAAAGTGATACGGTTACATATCACTCCCCCGAACGGGGTGTCAAGAAAAATCACTATAAATACAGGGGGTTTACGACTATTATCCTTTCTCAATACCTCCAAGGCTCCTGAACGATTTACCCAAGTGCAACTCTAGATATCTGGGGATAACTTGCTGTAATTCCTCAAGAATGCGATCCGGAATTCGCAGCCGGCGAAGTAGGGAGGGAGAGGATGATTGGAGTGCTTTCCAGGTCCTGACCGCTCCGAGAGACATGGAGATCCCGCCTGCGCCGGTGCAACTCCCGCATGAAAACCTCCCATCGGCCAAGGAAAACCGTACGGCGCTCGCTCCCCCCTTCCCGAGGGTGCCTGAAGGCCGCCCGCAACCGCGGCACTCCCCGAGATCAGGCCCCCAGCCCCCGACCGAGAGGAATGCCGCTTCCGCCTTTCTGGCGCCGGCCGGTGGAGGTTCTCCCCCCGCCAGCGATTTCATCTCAGCAAGAAGTATGCGGAACGCTTTAGGCTTGGGCCCCGGCTGGGGGAACATCGTGGCCGCGAGTTCAAGGAGGTAATCGGCGTGCCTTACCCTCTCCCAGTCGGCCACTATCTCCCAATAACTGGCAAGCAGCGATACCGAATCGAGAATCGCATTCCTCCCGGGGGTCTCTGTCCATGAGACGTCGAGCAGAAAATATTTCTGCAGGCTGCCGCCGAATCGCTTCCGGCTCCGAAGCGCGGCTTTCGCAGTCATGTGGACAAGCCCTTCGGACTCGGTGAAAAAGGAAAGGCGCCGGTCGGTCTCTCCGGAGTCCGCCGACCGGACCAGGAATGCGCGCGAGGACTTGAAGGAACGCGGCCCCTGTGACGACAAGTACCTCTACTCCCCGAGCCGGATTTCCTTCACCTGCCCCCTTGCCCCGAATGGAGGGAGCAGCTTGCCGTTAAGGGTTCCAACCACCCCGCCGGCGTTTCCCAGCTTCAGGAATATCTTTTTCCGCGCCTGGATGCTGACCTTGTCGCGCGGATAAAGCATGACGTCCACCGGTTCTTCTTCATCGATGCTGTACATAAGCCAGGTCATTTCGCTGGCCTCGATGAACAGCTGGTACGGCGACCTTACCGGCCCGGCTATTCCCGCGGTCGACACCGTCCCCTGCTGCACGGAAGGAGATGCCTCCGGCGGGGCCGCACCGGCCGGCAGTGCGGCCTGCGTCGAATTGTCGGTGCCATCGGACCCGGTACCCGACACCGCGTTATCCTGCTGCACGGGCGCCGGAGGGGCGACCGCCACCGGTGGTGAAGCGGGGACCCTGCGCGAGGACATTCGCGCGTTGAACCACGCCAGCATCAATCCCACGACAAGAACGACGGCCGCCGCAATCGCATAATTCGTCTTCCGGCTTCCTCGTTCCCTCTCCTTCTCCGCCCATGAGGGCAATGAATATCCCGCGCGCGGCTTATCGACCGTCATCGTTTCCAGATGTTGGAAATATTCGGTGAGCACCGGCTCGGGATCCATGGAAAGAAGATTTGCGTAGGCGCGGATGTAGCCGGAGGAGAATACCCGCTCCGGCCATCCCGTGTAGACCCCATCCTCGATATCCTGCAGAAACTTCCGATTGAAGCGGAGCGCGGACGCGGCCTCATCGAGGGTCATTCCCCTCGCTTCGCGCACTTCCTTCCATGCACTTCCCGCATTCATCGGGCGCTGCTACTTATTATCGCTTCCAGGCGCACCGAGGAAATCGGAGGCCTGCTTGCGCAATGCGGGATCGGCGGAATTGGTCAACGCGCTCTGAAACGCTTTTTCCGCATCCTGCCGCCGTCCGAGGGAAAGGTACGCCCTCCCGAGGTCCAGCCAGGCGGGCGCGAATGTCGGGGCCGCCGCGACGCATGCTTCAAGCGTCCTGGCCGCCTCTTCCCAGCGCCCGCGGTCTCCCTGGATCAGCGCCAGCCGGAGATATGAATCCATATACCGGTGGTTCAACGCCATGGACCGTCGGTACATTTCCTCGGCTTTTACCGCGTTCCCCCGGCGGCGAAACTCTTCGCCCATGTTGTAGTAGGCCCATTCAGGCGTCGGGTACAGGACATCTGACGCGGCGGCTTCGAATTCCCGCAGCGCCTCTTCCCCTCTGCCGAGCTGGCTCAACACGATCCCGAGGTCGTTGTGCGCCTCCGGGTAGCCGGGTTTTTTCCGGAGCGCGCTCCTGAAATACTCCGCGGCCTTCCCGAGGTCGCCACGCGCCTGGTAGGCCAGCCCCAGAGCGACGTCTATTTCCGGGTTAACGGGGTCGAGCTCCGATGCCTTTGTCAGCTCTCGCATCGCCGACGAGAGGTTTCGCTGCTCAAGGTATGTCATACCCATCTGCATGCGCGCCTGGGCCTCCCTCTGCATATCGAGCGAGGGAGTCGTAGCGCAGGCAATTAGCGCGGCGCACGCGGCGACCGTCAATGCGAGATAGCGCTTCATGAATATTTCCCCAGGAACAGCGAGAGGCGCTTCCGTGTCGCCGCGGGGATCCTCTTCCGGTCAGTGATGACCGCATGCCGGAGGGCCTCCCCGCACCCGCATGAATCCGTTCCCGGCAGGCGGCGGACGACCTCCCGGATGATCCTCTTGGAGTTCTCCACGTTCTTCCTGATGATGGCGAGGATCGCCTCGATGGACACGTCCTCTTCCGATTCGTGCCAGCAGTCGTAGTCCGTGGCGAGAGCCAGAGTCGCGTAGCAGAGTTCGGCCTCACGGGCCAGCTTCGCCTCGGGCATGTTGGTCATGCCGATCACGTCCGCCCCCCACTTCCTGTAGACCCGAGATTCCGCGCGTGTGGAGAACGCGGGGCCCTCCATGCAGATATATGTTCCGCCTCTATGCGTCCGCTTCACGACCTTTTTCGCCGCCGCGTACGCGATGCCGGCCAGCTCAGGGCAAACCGGGTCGGCGAACGGTATATGCCCGACGACTCCGTCGCCGAAGAACGTGCTGGGGCGGAATTTCGTATGATCGTAGAACTGATCGACGACGACGATGTCACCGGGACGGATGTTCTCCTTCATGCTCCCGACAGCGGAGATGGAGAGCACCCACTTCGCCCCGATCTTCTTGAGGGCGTAGATATTCGCGCGGTAGTTGATCTGGGACGGGATGATCCGGTGCCCCCTCCCGTGGCGCGGGAGAAACGCCAATGTCCTTCCCTCGACCTCCCCCACCACCATCGCGTCCGACGGCTCCCCGAAAGGCGTCTTCACGGAAACGGTGCGGACGTTCTTCATCCCTTCCATTTCACATTTCGTTCGCGGTCTCCTTCTTCGGATATATGGCAACGCGAACTCCGGGCTCGCGGGGGACTTCCCCGGAGCTACGTTCGCGACCTGCACCACATCGGAGGTTAACTCCGTCGTGGGGCACCGTAGGGTAATTCTGGGCGGTTCCGCCCGCTCACTGCGGATTCCGCTTCGACGCAATCTATCCCTTCGCTCCATACGCCGCTCCGTGGAAGCCCCCGCTGCGCCCTGCGTTCGCGTTCCCATATAGATCTTATGGAGAACATCCCCGCCGCTCAAGGTCTTTTTCCCCCCGCGGCGCCGCGGAGCTGCCCGCACGCCGCGCGAATGTCGGCCCCGCGCCGCTCACGGGTAATCGCCTGGATCCCCGCGGCCATGAGAACTTCGCGGAACCGGTCCGCAGTTTCGCTGGACGGGGATTCGAAATCGCCGTGCTCGTGCGCATTGAAAGGGATGAGGTTGACCTTGACCCGCGCCCCCTTGAGCAGCCCCGCCAGGTCGCGTGCGTCCCGTTCCGAATCGTTGACTCCGGCAAGCAGCACGTACTCCGCCGTC
>JAENIX010000048.1 GCA_016844415.1 Actinomycetota bacterium
GACTGGAACGACGGCATGAACCTTGTGGGCGAACACGGCAAAGGGGAAAGCGTCTGGCTGGGATTTTTCCTGTATGAAGTGCTCCTGCGGTTCGCCGAGGTCGCCCGCGCGCGCGGCGACCTGTCCTTCGCAGAACATTGCCGGAAAGAGGCGGGACAACTGCGCCTGGATATCGAGCAGAACGGATGGGACGGCGAGTGGTATCGCCGCGCCTACTTCGACGACGGCTCGCCGCTCGGGTCGGCGGGCAATCCCGAATGCCGAATCGATTCGATTGCGCAAAGCTGGTCGGTTCTCTCCGGGGCGGGCGATGCGAAGCGCTCGCGCATGGCGATGGAAGCGGTGGATCGGCGCCTCGTTCGCCGGGAAAACGCGCTGATCCAGCTCCTGGACCCGCCGTTCGACAAGTCGGATATGAATCCCGGCTATATCAAAGGGTATGTACCGGGCGTGAGGGAAAACGGAGGACAGTACACTCATGGGGCAATCTGGGCGGCGATGGCGTTCGCGGCGTTGGGCGACAGCCGGCGGGCGTGGGAACTGCTGGCGATGATCAACCCGGTGAACCATTCCGGTTCTTCGGAAGGGATTGCGACCTATAAAGTGGAGCCGTACGTCGTCGCGGCCGACGTCTATGCGCTCTCGCCCCACGAGGGCCGCGGCGGATGGACGTGGTACACGGGCTCGGCCGGCTGGATGTACCGGCTGATCGTGGAATCCCTCCTGGGCATACGGCTGGAAGTGGATAAGCTGCGTTTCGCTCCGTGCCTCCCCGCGGACTGGAAGGCATTCAAGGTGTACTACCGGTATCGCGAGACGGTCTATGAAATCGATGTCCTGCAACGGTTTGACGGGAAAGGTGAGACGAGCGTTACGGTGGATGGGGTTCCGCAACCCGACCGGGCGATTCCCCTTGTCGACGACCGCCGGAACCATTCGGCCGAGGTGGTGATACACAATGCACGCAGTTAACACCATTCAAATGCCAAGGCGCGTTCAGGGGTTTCGGTTTGCATCCCATAACGCGGCAGGTATACTGACAACGAAAAGCAATAAGAGCACATCAACACCGGAGCGAACCGGATGACCGGCTTATACAGGACCCTCATATGCCTCCTGCTGACGTTGCCGCTCTTCTGTGGGTGCACGGGAACCGTCTCGTCGAAAAACCCTTCCGTCGCCGATCTCGGCAAGGATGTGGAAACAATCGCCCGCAGGATGGTCGGGTCCCTCGCCGAACCGATGTCCCGGGGTGACAGCGATGCCGTGGGCAGGATACTCGCGGCGGAAAGAAAGGCGCTCGGCGCGGGACGCGGCGGCGGGCTGTCGCAATTCATCGTCCTTGACCGGAAGGGAGTCGTATTGGTGTGCGACGTCCCCTTCGTGTGCGATGATGCGAGGGACTATTCCCGGACGGATCTCGTCTCGCGCGCCCTGAAAGGCAAGCAAGGCAGCCACGGCAAGATCTACGCTTCCAACAACAAGGAGATGTTCCTTGTCCTGACCCCGATCCCCGCGCAGGGCGAAAAGGACGGGTTGCTCGGCCTTCTCTTCGACGCGGAAACGCTGGCCCGCGAGCGCAAGGTGACCGAGAAGGAATTCCTCGCCATGAAATTCTCCATCTGAACGGAGCCGATGTCCCGGAACGAATCGTCCGATAAGGGGTACGGCCTATCCTCCGAAGGGAGCCCGGGCGGGGCCGCGGTCTTCTCCCTTTCGGGGCGGCTGACCCTGGCCTCGCTCGAGGCGTTCCGCCGGGAGGCGGCGGCCCTCATCGACGCGCTCGCGCCTTCATCCCTGTCTCTCGAACTTTCCGGGCTATCGTCCCTGGACAGCGCCGGCGCGCTTGGCCTTCTCCGGTTGCAGGCCGAAGCCACTCAGCGGGGGATCCCGGTCGCCGTGGCGGGGAACAGCGAGCAGGCGGGGCGCCTCCTCGCGCTTGTGGGGGAACGGACGAAGCGGGGAAAGGATCCTCTCCCTGCCGCGGCGAGCCCTGGATTTTTCGAGGAGATCGGCGGGAACATGGTTTCCCTGATGCACGGGCTCGTCGACGATATATCTTTCCAGGGGGAACTCCTCTTCGACACGATCCGGGGGTGCCTCAACCCCCGGTCGGTACGTTGGAAGGACGTCCTCTTCTATATGCGCCGTGCCGGCGTGAACGGCCTTCCCATCGTCGGGCTGATCAGCTTCCTTCTCGGTTTCATCATTGCTTTCATGTCATCTCTCCAACTTAAGCAGTTCGGGGCGAACCTGTTCGTGGCCGACCTGGTGGCTATCGCCGTGGTCCGGGAGCTCGGGCCGATCATGACCGCGATCCTCGTGGCGGGACGCTCTGGGTCGGCGTTCGCCGCCGAAATAGGGACGATGCAGGTGAACGAGGAGGTCGACGCGCTCGCCACGATGGGATTCGATCCGATGCTGTTCCTTTCAGTCCCCAAGCTGCTGGCCATGCTCGCGATCCTGCCCGTACTCACCATCTATGCCGACATTCTGGGCATACTCGGCGGGCTCGTCATCGGCGTGACCGCGCTGGACCTGACCTTCCGGTCGTACATGGCGGAGACGCACAGCGTCCTCTCCGCCACCGTGATATTCGCAAGCCTCATCAAGACGGTGGCCTTTGCCGTCCTCATCGCCACCGTCGGGTGCCAGCGCGGCTTCCGCGTGCAGGGCGGGGCCGACGCGGTCGGCGCGGCGGCGACCTCCGCCGTGGTCACAGCCATCTTCCTCATCATAATCGCGGACTCGGTGTTCGCCGTGATCCTGCAATACCTCGGCATATGACCTTATCTCCCCTGCAACCGGGAACTCCGGTCATCGAAGTGGAAGGGCTCACGGCGGGATACGGCGACCGGGTCATTTTCCGGGACGTCTCCTTCCGCATCTACGCCGGGGAGGTGTTCGTCATCCTTGGCGGGAGCGGCTGCGGGAAGTCCACGCTCCTGAAAATCCTGATCGGCCTGTTGCCGCCCATGGCGGGGTCGATCCGCGTCCTCGGCCAGGACATCTCCTCCGGCGGGGAAAAGGAGATGGAAGCGGTCCGGCGGCATATCGGGGTCCTCTTCCAGGCCGGGGGCCTGCTCAATTCCATGTCCGTCGGGGAGAACGTGGCCCTTCCCATGTCGGAGCACACGGACCTGTCCCCCGAAACGATCCAGGAGCTTGTCCGGATGAAGCTCGCGCTTGTGGACCTTTCCCAGGCCGTCGACCTTCTCCCGTCGGAGATCTCCGGGGGGATGAAAAAACGGGCGGGGCTGGCGCGGGCGCTGGCCCTGGACCCGCCGCTCCTCTTCCTCGACGAGCCGTCGGCTGGGCTGGACCCGGTCACTTCCCTGGAGCTGGATCTGCTGATCATGAGCATAAACGAGGGGACGGGGAGTACAATGGTCGTCGTCACCCACGAGCTCAACTCGATCTTCCGGATCGCCCACCGGGTCATCTTCCTCGACCGGGACGGGATGGGGATCATCGCGGAAGGGGATCCAAGGGTGTTGCGCGATACGTCGCGCGACCCCCGCGTGTCCAACTTCCTCAATCGCCGCACGGCGTCGCAAAACGGCTGAAGGAGAGGATCGGTGGCGACAAAAACTTCCTATTTCCTCGTCGGCCTCTTCGTTTTCCTGGGGCTGGTGCTCGGGACCGTCCTGATCATCTGGGTCGGCGCTTCCCGTTACTTCGAGCCCGGACGAAAGTACGTCACCTTCTTCGACGAGTCCGTGCAGGGTCTCCAGAAGGACTCGATCGTCAAGTACCGCGGCGTGGACGTCGGCCGGGTGGAGCAGATCCGGGTGGCGCCGGACAACCGCCTGATCGAGGTGGTGATGAAGATCGAACTCACGGAGGACATCCGCAAGGGCATGGCGGCTGAGCTCAAGACCGCGGGGATCACCGGGATCGTATTCGTCGAGCTGGCCCGGATCGACCCGGGGGAGAAGGTGACGTCCCCGAAGATCACCTTCGCCACCGAGCACCCCGTGATCCCGTCCCGCACCTCCACCATGCAGAGGATCTTCGCCAAGATCGAGGAGATGGTCGAGAAGTTCAAGGACGTGGACTTCGCGGGGGTGTCGGACCAGGCCAAGGCCGCCGGAATGGCGGCGGAACGGTTCTTCGACGGTCCCCGGACGCGGACCCTTCTGGATAACCTGGAGCGCGCATCACGGCGGGTCGACGAAACGATCGTCCGGGTCGACAACGTCCTTTCGGGGGACCTCGAGGCGGCGGGACGGCTTATCGCCAAGATCGAGAAGGATTTCGATGGCGCGCAGATCCCCGACCGGTCGATGGAGGCGAAAGAGGTGCTGGCGGAGGCCCGCGCGCTGCTCGCGGAAGCACGCCGGGAGCTTAAGGAAATGAGGTTGACGGAAACCGGGCAGGCGGCGGCCCGGATTGCAGAGGAGCTGGAGGGCCAGCAGCAGGCGATGGCGCCCGCGCTGCGGGAGACGATGGAGAACCTGCGCCGGACGTCCGACGAGCTCAAGTCGCTTATCGAACGGCTTCGTGCCGCGCCGTCAGAGGTGATCTTCGGCCAGCCGCCCCCGAGGCGGCAATGACGCCGGGAGGTGAAGGGATGGGGATTCGTCGCATGGCGTGGATCGCGGCGGCGCTGTTGCTACTGCCGGGGTGCTTCAAGCTGGGAAAGGCGCCGGATCCAGAGGAGCGGTACGTTCTGGAATACCGGTCGCCGGGGCTTCCCGGGGCCGCCCCGCTGTCCGGCGCGATCCGGGTCGGACGTTTCGGCGCGGCCGAGTCGCTCAAGACGACCCGGATGGTCTACCGGGTGGAGACGTTCCGCAAAGAGACGGACTTCTATAACCGGTGGGCGGTCACCCCCGAGTCCCTCGTCACCGATTTCCTCCTTCGGGATTTCCGGCGCGCCGGCCCGTTCCGCGCGATCTTCGCCGAAGGCGAACCGCAAACGGCGCGTTTCCTCGTTCGGGGGTATCTGGAAGCGTTCGAGGAGACCGACGGCCAGAGCGGCCGGTCGGCGTCCCTCGCCGCCACGGTGACCCTCTTCGATCTTTCCAGGAAGGAAGTCCCGGAGCGGATCATTTTCCAGAAGGAGTACCGGTTCGAGGAGCCGCTTCCGGAAAAAACGGCGCGCGGGCTTGCGCGGGCGATGAGCCTTGCCGCGGAGCGGTTCTCCGGGCAGCTTGTGCGGGACGTGCATGAAGCGGCCGTACGCCGGGAAACGGAAGAAACGCCCGCCCGTTAGGTCCGGCGGCGGAGGGTGGTGACGGGCCGCCCATGGCCTCCTACCGGGAAAATCAGTAAAGGTCTCTGAAAGGAACCTTTGCGTATCCTTTCGGCTCCCTGAAGACATCCGCGGAAATATCCTTCCTCTCCGCCTTCGTCACCTCCTGGGCGTACCCCGATTCCTTGCCGAGGGTCCTCATCGGGTACCCGCTTTCGAAGATCTTCGCGTACTCCGGGTCCTCCACCTCCGGCTTGAAGGCCGTCCCCATCTTTTTGAGGTCGCGCTCCAGGTCCTCGAACTCCTTCATAACCTTGTTGCCCATCTCGGAGGCCAGGTCGATCCTGCGGGTTACCCAGATCTCTTCAGAGAGCTTGCCGCCGACGGAAACCCTGTAGCCGTCGCATGCGTAACCTGCTACGGTCGCACCCGGCCCCTTGCTCACGGTTACCTTCCCGCGCGGACCGGCAGACTGGCCGGGGACCTGAATCCCCATCTTCTTCATTTCCTCCATGGCCGCGCTCGCCTGCCCCATCGACTCGCGCATGAACTGCTTGAACTCATCGAAGGTCATCGAGCTGTATTTCCGCTGTTTCGTGTCGATCCAAAGGATCCGGCGTTCGGTGAAATCCATGATGTGGGCGTGGTCGCCCCCCTCCGAACGGATCTTCTCCTTCTGGAACCAGGTCGTCTCCTGCGACGTTCCCATGCCGCCGCGTGACTCGGCCTGGATCACCCAGCCGGCCTCCGCCGTCCCGAGGAACAGGACCAGCCCGAGGATACCCGCCCATAGAATCACTCCCCGTCCCTTCATACTTCCCCCTTTCTCTTTCGCGCAGTCCGGCCGAAGTGTCCTGCGTAAGATGAAGAAATGCTAATCATTATAATATCGCTGTTGCTCCATGTCTGCTCTGATGCCGGATTTTCGTTGATTTCCGATTGCGGCCCCCCCCGGGCTCGATATACTGATGGCCACGAACCCGGAAACCATTCGGAACTATCGGGGTTTGCATCATTGTGGGATCGAAAGATTTCATCAGTCCTAAGATAGGAGGGTCGGATGAGGACGATCGCCAAGGTTATCGGATGGGCATCGATCGTGGGAGCGGTATTGCTTTCCCCGGCGGTTTCCGGCGCGGGTCCTCTCGGGGCGATGAGGGTGAAACTCATCGACGGCGACGTGCAGGTGAAGATCGCCGAAACGGGAGAGTGGGCGCCCGCCTCCATCAACATGCCGCTTGTCGAGGGGGATGAGCTGTGGGTCCCCGAAGGGGGCCGCTCGGCTATACAGACCAGCAGAGGCGCCTACATCCGGCTCGACAGGAATACGGCCCTCCAGGTCCTTCGGGCGTCCAGCAACTCGCTCCAATTCCATATCGCTCAGGGAAGCGTGTACGTGCTGAACACCGCCCCGAGACGGAGCATCCTGCAGTTCGACACGCCGGACGCCTCTGTGCGTTCCTTCGGGGAATCTACGTTCCGGATCGACGTCCCCGGCGACGGGACGGACGTCCTGGCATTCCGG
>JAENIX010000254.1 GCA_016844415.1 Actinomycetota bacterium
TATTCCGCATTTCGATCGGCGATGACCTTCTCGAGGGAAGCGTAGGGCAGGTAGGCGTAACCGCACCGCAACAGAAGAAGGTTGGTAAGAAGGCGGCTCGTGCGCCCGTTCGCCGCCGCGAACGGGCGTATCGCGAGGAATTCGAGGAGGAAACCGGCGACGACGACGAGCGGGTGAAATCCGGCGACCCCCAGCCGGGAGTTTGTCCACGCTAACAGGGAGTCCATTTCCGCTTCGATCGAGCCGGGGTCGGAGGGCCGCAGCGCGATCGATTCCACGCTCTTCCTCAGGAAGAATGCGGAACGGTCGCTGGAGGACCGGTACGACCCCCTGTGCCCCTGGTCGTGCGGCGAATATCGCAACAGGTCGGAATGGAACTTCAGGACGACCTCGCGGGAAAACGGGATCTCCGGATGCCCGTCGAATACAGCCTTCAACAGCTGCGCGTAGCTCGCCGCTGAGGCCCGCCGGATCTCCTCGGCTCTTGCCGGCGACACCGCGGGAGAAAGCTCGTCGCGCCGCAGCGGCAGTCCGGTCCAGTCGATTCCGACGGATGCGATGGCGGATAGGGCGATCGTCTTTTTCCGCAGGCCCGAAAGATACGCCGGGGGAGGATCGAAGCGTCCCACCCACCACCCCTTGAACTCGTCGATCTCCGAGATCCTCGCAAGGAGCGCGGGCCAGGCGGACGGGAAGAATGCGCCCAGCTGGCCGTCGAGCCTTTTTTCCATGTCATTCCTCCAGTAATGCGATTATACCCGATTATGCCCGATTATGCTTTCTTGTCTTGACCGGGGGAGGGGAACGGGTAAAGTCGGTCCGTGGGAGGCGTCCGAGTGGGCGCCAAATAAGGTCGGCCCTAGAGGCGAAGGAGGAGAATCATGGCGTTGACGGAAAGACTCGAGATCATCTACCAGGATGTCATCAAGCGGAATCCAGGCGAGGTGGAGTTCCACCAGGCGGTCAGGGAAGTGATCGAATCCTTGGGCCCGGTCCTGGTCAAGTACCCGGATTTCGCAGAGGCCAAGATCATCGAGAGGATCTGCGAGCCTGAGCGGCAGCTAATCTTCCGTGTGCCCTGGCAGGACGACAAGAACGTCGTCCACATCAACCGGGGATTCCGCGTCCAGTTCAACAGCGCGCTCGGCCCCTACAAGGGTGGCATCAAGTTCCTCGGGTTCGAGCAGATCTTCAAGAACTCCCTGACCGGGGTTCCGATCGGCGGGGCGAAGGGCGGGTCCGACTTCGATCCCAAGGGGAAGTCCGACAACGAGGTGATGCGGTTCTGCCAGAGCTTCATGCTGGAGCTTTGGAGGATCATCGGAGAGCACACCGACGTACCGGCCGGCGACATCGGCGTCGGGGGGCGTGAGATCGGGTACCTCTTCGGGCAGTACAAGCGGCTGACGAACAAGTTCGAGGCGGGCGTTCTCACCGGCAAGGGGATCGTGTACGGCGGCAGCCAGGTTCGGACGGAGGCCACCGGGTACGGATGCACCTATTTCGTCAACGAGATGCTTGGCAGCAAGAAGAACGGCTTCAAGGGTAAGAAGGTCCTCGTCTCCGGCTCGGGCAACGTCGCCATCTACACGCTGGAGAAAGTGCACCAGCTGGGCGGGAAGGTCGTCGCGATGAGCGACTCCAACGGGGTGATCCACGACGAGAAGGGGATCAACCTGGAGACGATCAAGCAGCTCAAGGAAGTCGAGCGCCGCCGGATCAAGGAGTACTGCGATTCACACAAGACCGCCCGTTTCATCCCCAACGGGAACATCTGGGACATCCCCTGCGACGTCGCGTTCCCGTCGGCGACCGAAAACGAGATCACCGGAAAGGACGCCAAGAAGCTTGTGAAGAACGGCTGCATCGCCGTGGGCGAGGGCGCCAACATGCCGACCACGCCGGAAGGGGTGCACGTATTCATCCAGGCGGGGATCCTCTACGGCCCGGGGAAGGCGGCCAACGCCGGCGGCGTGGCGACCTCGGGGCTCGAGATGCAGCAGAACGCCAGCCGCGAGGCCTGGGGGTTCGAGGAGACCGACGCCAAGCTGCATCAGATCATGAGGAACGTCTACACGCTCTGCGCCGAGGCGGCGGAGGAGTTCGGGTCGCCCGGCAATTTCGTCGTGGGGGCCAACATCGCCGGCTTCATCAAGGTCGCCCGCGCCATGACTGCACAGGGGCTCGTGTAACGCAGGCGGGGACAATCCTCGCGATAAACGACGCAAAGATCAGGAATGTTCCCGGTATGGGAAAAAGGGCCGCGCCCGGTGGACGCGGCCCTTTCGTTGTGGGGGCAGCCTACTTCATGTCCGATCGACGTAAGCGCCCGCCTATTTCTTCGGGCAGTCCTTGCAAGGTTCCTGGCATTCGTGCCCGCCGTGATGGCCGTGCCCACGGCCTCCGCCCCCCATCATCGACTCCATGTGTTTCACGTGGGACTCCTGGAGGTCGCCCTGCATGCGGAAGTGCTCGATGGCCGCCTTCCGGAACTCGGCCGGGTCGGTGATCCCTTCCATCGTTTTTTCGTGCGCGCGGAGGGCGGCGACGCTCTTGCGAACCTCCTCCATGTGCTTCTTCATCCCCTCCATCATCGCGGGCTTTCCCGAGCCGGCGTGCTTGTGTCCGCAGGGGCACTCCTTCCCGTCGGGGCATCCGGACTTGCAGCTCTCGCAACCGCCCCCGCAGGACTGCTTCGCCTCTGATTTCGTTGCCACGGGCGCCTGCGCAGCAGCGGCCGCCACCGCTGGAGCCGCGGGCTTCCCCGCATCCGGTTTGGGCTCGCTCGTTCCTTCCGCAAACCCGGCAAGCGTGTGTTTGCCTGAGTAATATTCACCCGCCTTCGTGAATTTAACGTCGGACGTCTTCCCGACATGGCAGAAAGCGCATGGCTTCCCCTCCTTGGCCGTAAAAGCCGCTTTCGCCGCCGAAAGCCGGGGAAAGCACAGGAGCGTGAAAAGCGCCGCGGCAAGAGCCATCGCCGGTCTCAGATACGTCCTCTTCATGATGGAATCCTCCTTTGGATGATGTCGGGCGGCAGCAATTAGGCAACGTGGATGTATATAACCTGACCTGTATATTATCTCACGCCTTTTCCCGCCCCGGCGAAAGCTTTCCCGTGCGGCATCCGGAGCGCCGGAATATAATGAGAGCGCCGGGGTCCTGCAGGCATATCTACGGGACCGGGCGCCGGGCCACAACGGGAGACGCGGACGGGAAAGGGGAGGAAACATGCTCGTAGGCAGGCGGATGACGAAGGACCCGAAGACGGTGTCCCCAGAGGACACGCTGTCGAAGGCGGCCGGGATCATGCGGGAGTTCCGGATCAA
>JAENIX010000255.1 GCA_016844415.1 Actinomycetota bacterium
CCGCGGTTCGCGCCGTCGGGGGGAGCGCTCCGTGAATGGAAGGCGTGGTGGAAGATGTCGGGGTCCGCGATCCCGACCCAGGTGAGGCTGTAGATCTGGAAGGTTCCCTTCTTGATGTCGGAGAAGAAGGTTCCCCACTCAAGGGATTGGATCTCAACGGAAATGCCGACCTGCCGAAGCTGCTCCTGGATGACGGTCGCGACGCGCCGGCGCACTTCGTTCTGCGACGTCTTGTACGTCAATCGGAGGCGGGGGAGAGGACCCTCGCCGTCCGGATCGGGGAACCCGGCTTCGTCGAGGAGCCGCCGCGCCCGTGCCGGATCGAACGGCGCCGCGGGAAGATCCGGATCGTGCGCCCATGACCCCGGGGGGAGGATCGAGGAGACGAGGTCGGCGCGCCCCTTCCAGATCGTCCGGACGATCGTCTCCCGGTCGATCGCGAGGGCGATCGCGCGCCGCACCCTTGCGTCGGACAGCGCCCGGTCCCGCAGGTTGAAACCGAGGTAGGTGACGTTCCCCCCGGGGCCTTCCTCCACGACGAGCCTTCCGGGCAGCGAAGCCGCCGGGAGCAGGTCGGGGTCGACCCCGTTGAGGGTGAAGTTCACGCTCCCCATCTTCAGCTCGAGGAAGCGCACGTTGCTGTCGGGGACGAACTTGACCGTCACCGAGCGAATCGCCGGAGGACCGCCGAAATATCCGTCGAACGCCGAAAGGACCGCTTCGCCGTCGGGGGAGAGGTCGTCGATCTTGTACGGTCCCGCCCCCACGGGTGGCGCGTAGCCTCGCGCCGGGGATCCGGCGGGGACGATGCCGCGCACCATCGTGGAGAGGAACGGGGCGAACGGTTCGGAGAGGCGGAAGACGACGGTCCGCGGGTCGGGGGTCCCGATCGCGGCGACGTGCCGATACAGCCCCCGGTGGGGGGACCGGTTCGCGGAGTCCAGCATCCACGTGAAGGTGTACCGCACGTCGGTGGAAGTGAGCGGCCGCCCGTCGTGGAACCGCAACCCCTGCCGAAGGTGGAATATGTACGTCAGGGGACCGGGCGACTCCCACCGTTGCGCGAGATCGGGGAGGGGGTCGCCGGCGGCGTCGCTGCGGACGAGGGAGGCGTGCGTCATCTGGAGGATCTGCTCGCCGTAGGCGTCGGTCGCCACCCGCGGGTCGACGTTCACGGGCGCCCCCGGCAGCGCGATCACCATCCGCCCCTCGTCGATCGGCAACTTCTGCGCGCACCCCCACCCCGCAATCAATCCGATCGGCAGGAAGATCCAGGGGAGGAGGCGATACCGCGGGAATCGCATGACGAGATGGTATCACTGAAAAAGACACCCCATCGGCAGCCGTTTGGGCTACCGATGGGGTGTGAAAAGCGGATGTGCCGGACGCTTCTTGAGTATTACTTGGATGCCGCCAGGTCCTTCAGGTGCTCGGGGTGATAGGAACCAGCGGGGAATCCCGGCCCATCGGGGAACTTGAAGGCCATCCCGTTGGCCTGCCGCGCCAGCGGCATGTAATTCGGCATCGCCTTCGTCATGGCTGCGCTGATCGCCATGGCGACCAGGGTCCCGATTCCACCGCCCCCGCTCTGGTTCTGCTGCGGGCTATAGACCATGGTCTGCTTGTGGTTCCACAACGTATCCCCGGTCTTGCAACCCTTGATGGTGTAATCGAAGGCGACCGTGACCTGGGTCGTCAGGACAAGGTATTGGGAATCCCACCGCTCTATGGTGGCGTACAGCACCGAATCGGCGCCGAAGAGGTTGCAAAGCTTCATCGTATCGGCGCTGTGGACCATCGCGCTGTCGGCGAGCCCGTCGTTTTCCAATAGATGCTTGACGACATCGACCGGGAAGACGTAGTAGCCGCGTTCCGCGATCGGAATCGACAGCGTGGAAAGGAAATAGTCCGCCGCGTTGACCTCCACGGTCTTGTTCACCACGGGGATGACCAGAACCGACCGCGGATTTTCGGACTTGAATGCCGTGAGGTCCTTTTTCGGCGCGGTCGCGCAGCCGGAGACGGCGAGGAAGGCAAGGATCGACACGAAAACGGCGACGGGTTTCCGGTTCATTGCTTCTGGCCTCCTGGTTCCGGGGCGGAACCCGTGTCCTTGGTCGTCCGGCTCTTCCGGATCTCTTCCTGCCGCTGTACGTTCCTTATCATCTTGTCCATCATGACCGCCGATTCAGGCCATTTCTCCTTCTCTTTCCTGAAATAAATCACGGCCTCGTCCGTTCGTCCGGCTTCGTGAAGGGCAAAACCGTACTCGGCGTACAAGCCTGGCCTTCAGTTTCTCAAGGTGTTTTTCGTGGTCCTGCGGGTTCCTGTAATGGGAGTAAAGGGTTTCGTCGTAGTTTCCCCAAGTGTACATTCGGTTGCCTGCGCAACCCGATACGGTCAGCAGTGCGGCCGTCAGCACGAGCCATGGGAGAAATATTTTTCTTTTCATGTCAGTGCACCTTGATCGTCTTGAGTCCGCTCTCCACGTAGACTTTCCGGTCGAAGAGATGCGCCCCGTCCGCGCCCTTCACGACCACGGTGTGCGTGCCGGGCTCCACCAACAGCACGTTCGGCTGGCCGTCGTACTTGTTGGCTTCCCCGATCCGTTGGCCGTCCACGTAGAGGATGGCGCCGTCCGGAGCCCCATCGATGGCGATGCCCGGACGAGTATCCGTCGTCCTGACGGTGGTGTTGGGCATGCTGCACGCCGCAAGGAGAAGGAGTGATACAAGTGTGACGAGGATTTTTTTCATCCCGATCCTCCTACTTCGCTTCGGTGACGAACAGTTTTTGTGAGACGGGTTGCGGGATGGACCCTCCCGTCACTTGGCAGACCGCGCCCTCATCGGTTTCCGTTTCCCCGAAAAGTTGCACGATCTTGAGGGTGGCGACCTGTTTTGCGGGAAGCGTGACGTTGAACCCGGTCTGCTTGCTCTTCACGGTTTCCCCCGCCACCATGGCCGTCAGCTCGTCCCCTTCCTTCAACCCCTGGTGTTTCCCTCCGCTGATGAACACCTGTCCGCCCTTGACATCCAGGATGTCGGTTTTCCACTTCCTGTCGGAGAGTTTCGACACCAGCCGGTCGATGACGTCGGAGATTGCGGCCGCGATCGCCCGATCGTTCAGCGTGGCGTCATAGTCCGCGCGGCTCCCGAAACCCGCGATCTCGCCGGATTCGGTGCTGGCCTCTCCGGCGCCGATGGCCGAAAAGTAAGCGTGCCCTGTCTTGGCGTCGACCAGGCGGATATCGACCTTGGCCTTGGCCGTCTGCATCTTCGTGCTGCTGAGGAAGCCGGCTTTTCCGGTCACCGAACGGCCGAATTCCGTCACCGAGCCGATGATGAGCGTGTCGGACCCGACGATGTTGGAAGCGCCGATGATCTCCTGCTCCTTCTTGAGCTTGTTCAGGTCGGGGCGCTCCAGAACGACGAATTGCCCGGACTGGATCAGCCGTGAAGCCAGCATGTCCGAGGCCTGCTTCCCGATCCTGTCGAGATCCGCGTCGTTGAGGAGGGACCTGCCGTAGTTGGTTTCATTCGTGAAGCGGCCGATGGCGACTTTCAGCTTGTACCGTTTGGCCTGCGGGACCAGAAGTTTTTCCTGGGCCTTTTCCTGCTGGGGCCGGGGGACGGGAGATTCCGTCGCGACCGGTTTCTGCGCCACGGTGGCGCACCCTGCGAACGCGAATGCGACGATGAACAGCGACCAGGCCGTTTTTCGCACCGATGTTGGGTTCAGAAGCGGTACCCCAAGTTGGCGGTGAGGAGGAACCCGTCGAGCTGGACGTTCACCCCGAACGTATCCGTCCTCAGCCAGAGGTATCTTCCCTCCACGCCGAGAAACACCTGCGGCGTGATGTTGTAGTTTCCGCCCAGGCCGACGTGCAGGCCGAGTTGCGTGTCGTTCTCGGAATCCGATCCCGAAAACCCGAGGACCGTTCCGTTGAGCTCATCCTTGATGAAGTAGACGCCGATGCCGGCTTCCGCGTACGGCTCGAACCGGTCGAAGAACGCCTGGCCCTTCAAGCTCAGCGTGAGCGGCATGACCTTGAATGTCTCGTCCCCGCTGCCGATGCCTGGAAGATTGAAGGTCCCTTTCGTCTCGAAGTAGCCGAAATTTCCCTCGATGGCGAATCCGGGAGCGACACGATGCCCGATCCCGACCTCGAAGTTCCCCCCGGCGTCGAAATGATCGAGGTCGTTCGTCTGCGGGAAGAATCCGCCGATCTTCAACTGCGCGTAATTCGCCGCAAGCGGTTTGGCGTAGGCCGTTGTCATGGAAAGCAGGAACAACACCATCGTGATGAACAGGGAAAACATGCCTGTTTTTTTCATCCGATCGTCCTCCTTTCGCTGGAAGTTAGGCATATGGTAACAAGGGATCCACATTGCGGAAAGGGATTCCTGCTGAGACCTCAATGGTAACGGTTTTTGTTAATGTTCAACTTTCATCATGGCCAGAAAAAGATGTTCCAGGAGAGCCGGAACGTGTCGTGTCCGTATTCCGTGCGGTGTGGATTCCGCCCTTGTTCCGGGCGCCGCGGGTGGGCTAAAATGCCCAGATGCACACGGCCCTGCTCAAGGTCACGGCCCTCTTCTACCTCGTCGGGGCGCTGGCGTACCTCCACTTCATCTTCACGCTGAACGAACGGAGCGCGAAGGTCGGGCGGATGCTGCTGCTCGTCGGCGTCATCCTCCACGGGGCGGGGTTCGTCGCGCGCTACTTCGTCGCCGGGTACACCCCGATCACGAGCCTCTTCGAGTCGCTCTCCTTCTCCGCCTTCGCGATCGTGTGCGTCTTTCTCGCCTTCGAGCTCCGGTACCACCTCCGGGTGCTCGGCGCGTTCGTGGCGCCGCTGGCCTTCGCCTTCAGCGTTTCCGCCGCCTTCCTCCCGGGCGAGGTCCGGGCGCTGGCCCCCGCGCTCAACTCCTACTGGCTCCCCGTCCACGTGATCCTCCTTTTCTTCGGCAACGCCGTCTTCGCCGTGGCGTTCGGCGCGGCGATCATGTACCTGCTGATGGAGAGGGAGCTGAAGCGCAAGAAGCTGGGCGCGATCTTCAAGCGGCTGCCGTCGCTCGACGTGCTCGACGACATCAACTACCGCTGCATGACGATCGGTTTCCCGCTGCTCACCCTGGGGATCATCACCGGGTCGATCTGGGCGGAGTACGCCTGGGGCTCCTACTGGAGCTGGGACCCGAAAGAGGTCTGGTCCCTCATCACGTGGCTGCTCTACGCCGCGCTGCTCCACGGACGGATGACCGTCGG